>CAJWPV010000356.1 GCA_913045395.1 uncultured Verrucomicrobiota bacterium
CGACGCGACGCAGGCGTTTCGCATGGCTGGCCAGGCGGTGCGCGCGGCCCAGAAACGCCGCTTCAAGCGCCTGGCCATCGCGTTACCGGATGGTGACTTGGTGCGTGCCGCAACGGAGGGTTGCGTGTACGGCAGTTACGAACAGCCCAAGTACAAGAGTGACGATTCCAATCCGCCGTTGGAGGAAATCTTGATCGTTGCGCCGGGCGCTGACTCGGCGGCGTTCGACGCCGGGCGGATCGTCGGCGAGTCGGTGAACCTGACGCGGCGACTGGTCGACACACCGGCCAACGACCTTGGCCCGGTGGAGTTCGCCGAGATGGCCGAGTCGATGGGCAAGGCGGCCGGGCTGGAGGTTGAGGTGCTCGATGAGTCCGCGCTGGAGGCTCTTGGTGCCGGTTCGCTCCTGAGCGTGGCCAGAGGCTCCGCGCGGCCACCGCGACTCGTTCGCCTGGCTTGGAACCCCAGCGATGTTCCGGGCGACTCGCACCTGTTTCTCGTCGGCAAGGGCGTCACGTTCGACACAGGCGGCCTCTCGCTCAAGCCGGCCAAGTCGATGGAGAAAATGAAGTACGACATGGCCGGCGCGGCGACGATGCTAGGGGCGATCACGGCGATTGCGCGGCTAGGCATCCGGCAACGGGTGAGCTGTCTGCTTGGCTTGGTGGAAAACATGCCGAGCGGCTCGGCGACGCGTCCCGGCGACATCGTTCAGGCGATGAACGGCAAGACGATTGAGGTGATCAACACCGACGCCGAGGGCCGGTTGGTGCTCGCCGACGCGCTGACGCACGCGGTGAGGCTCGGCGCGACGCACCTCATCGATGCGGCAACGCTGACCGGCGCGGTGAGTGTGGCGCTGGGCTCGGTGAACATCGGCCTGCTCGGCAACGACAACTCACTGAGCGATTACTTGAAGGCAATCGGCAGAACAATTGGCGAACATTTTTGGCCGCTGCCGATGAATGATGAGTACCTTGAGCCGATGAAGGGCGATTTGTCCGATTTGCGAAATGCCGGCAACGATCGCAAGGCCGGCACGATCACGGCGGCCAAGTTCCTCGAGCAATTCGTGGACGGCACACCTTGGGTACACCTCGATATCGCCGGCACGGCCAACCTCGACAAGGGCCTGCCGAACGCGCCGAAAGGTGCCTCGGGTATCGCGGTTCGTACGCTGGTACGAGCCGTGGAAAACTGGCCGAGAAAGGGCGCCGAATGATTTCCGCAACCGAAGCACTCGAACGCCTGCGGGCGGGCAACTCGCGGTTTGTGTCGGGCGGACAACTGATGGAGTCGCTCGCTAACCCGAAACGTCGGAGCGAACTAAAGTTCGGCCAGGAGCCATTTGCTATTATCCTTGGTTGTTCCGACTCGCGCGTGCCGGCAGAGATCGTGTTCGACTTCAGCCTCGGCCATCTGTTTGTGATTCGCGTTGCCGGCAACATTGTGGCGCCGTCACAGATTGGCAGTATCGAGTTCGCCACCGAGCAGTTTGGCACCCGCTTGGTCGTGGTGATGGGTCATGCGGATTGTGGGGCCGTGTTGGCAACCATCAACGAACTGAAACGCCCGACGGAAAGTCGCTCACCGAACTTGAGTGCGATCGTCGATCGCATTCGCCCAGCCGTGGAGCCGTTGATGGCGGCCGAAACGGGAGAGACCGCGCTGCTCAACCAGGCTGTACTTGCGAACATCCATGCGTCAGTGAATCATCTCCGGCACGGTTCGAAGATTTTGGAAAACCAAATCAGCAACGAAGGACTGCAGATTGTTGGAGCCGAGTACTCGCTTGTCAGCGGTGCGGTTGAATTCCTCGACGTTTGATCAACTAAGCGCTATGCCCACCCGGGAGGGTTGGCCAGGCAGAAGAGGTGCTCGCCGGCGTGGGGCACGAGCAGGACGCCTTCGTCCTCGCGGTTGGCGTAGTCGTCCGGGTTGATGGTCGCCGGGTCGCGGTAGCCAAGGTTGATCTGCCGGCACTTGGCCTCGGGGATTTGCGTGGCCAGGGTCACCTCGGCGCGCGGGGTCTCGACGCCGTTCTCGTATGTTCCCAGGCCCTTGACATGGACGCAGTGCGCGAGCGCGCCCCACGGCTTGTCCTTGAAACGATCCCACTGTTTCAAGATGTAGTCGCGGCAGTGGTAACCCACGCTTTCAATTGCCTCGCCGTGCGCGATGCAAACCTCGCGGATGTGAGGCGCGTAGATGATCAACTCGCCGCCGTCGGCCAGCACCGGTTCGAGCTTGTACATGCACTTGCCGGCAGTCCACAGCTCATCGTACATCTCCGGGGCACAGGCGAGGATGGTGTGGAACGGTTTCGGCTCGATTCGGATATGGCGCTCGGCCGAGAGATCGGCGGCGGAGGACCAGGCCTCCTCAACCGGACCGGCAAACAGCCCGCTCATGCCATCGCTCTCGACGACCATGCAGAAGGCGAGCTTTGGGATTTTGACCATTAAGCCGGCTCGATCGACGACCTTGCGGACCGGCGTCCATTTGTGGCCGATGATTTTTGGCGTGGTGATCACCGCGGCGAGCCAGTGAAAAAAGTGCAGCACCTCCGGGCCTGCCACGCCGGGGAAGAGGTA
>CAJWPV010000357.1 GCA_913045395.1 uncultured Verrucomicrobiota bacterium
CCAGACCGAGCCAACCTGCCAACGCTCGACATGCGCGTCCGCAGCCAAGCCGACGGCGACGGCTTCACGCGGTTGAGCATCGACTTCGCCGCCGAGAAAAAAGACCGGCTCCCCGCCCTGCTCTATCGCCCCAAGACCAGGCGATTGGCCAAGCGGCCAGCCATCCTCGCGCTGCACCCCACCTCGCCGCTCGGCAAGCATCGCGTCACGAAAAAAGGCGGTGTCCCCAACCGCGCCTACGCCTACGAACTGGCCAAGCGCGGCTACGTCGTCATCGCGCCCGACTACCCGCCGTTCGGCGACTACGCATACAACTTCGAGTCGGACGACTACGTCTCCGGTACGATGAAGGGCATCTTCAACCACATGCGCTGCGTGGATTTGCTGCAGTCGCTGCCCGAGGTTGATCCCGGACGTATCGGCGCGATCGGTCACTCGCTCGGCGGGCACAACGCGATGTTCGTCGGCGTGTTCGACCCGCGCATCAAGGTCATCGTCTCGAGCTGCGGCTGGACGCCGTTCCACGACTACTACGACGGCAACATCAAGGGCTGGACGAGCGACCGCTACATGCCGCTGCTCAAGACGCGCTACAAGCTTGATCCCAACCGCGTGCCGTTTGATTTTTACGAAGTGGTTGCTGCGCTTGCCCCGCGTTCGTTCTTCTCAAGTTCGCCACTTCGGGACTCCAACTTCGACGTGCGCGGCGTGAAGAAAGCCATCCCCAAGGCACGCGGTGTCTACAGGCTGCTTGGCCAAGCAGACGCGTTGCAGCTCCGCACGCCCGACTGCGAGCACGACTTCCCCTTTGAAGTCCGCGACGAAGCCTACCACTTCATCGACCAAGCCCTTGGCCAAACGGAGAATTGAAGTCTAGAGAAGTTGGCTGATTGGATCAGCGCCGTGGATAACGCGTTGCACCTCGGGCGGGATGCCGGCCATCGCACGGAGCGTGCCGGTGTCCAGCACCGTATCCATGATCGTGGCGTAGAGATTGGGGATGGTGATGCGGTCGCTGGCCGGCTCGCCGCCGTCGCGGGTGGTGGAGCCGACGACGTGGCCCATCCGCAGTCCTCCACCGTAAAGGAGCAGCGGCGCCACGCCGGCCCAGTGCTCCCGGCCGCCCCGGGCATTCACCTTGGGCGTGCGGCCCATCTCACCACAGCAGACGAGCAGAATTTTGTCGCGCAACCCGCGCGCCTCGACGTCCTCAATGAACGCGCTTACCGCGTGGTCGAACGGCGTCCCGACGTAGCCCATGCCCTCGATCATCGTGGCGTTGTTCTGGTCAGCGTGCATGTCCCACACGAAGTTGGTGGTGATGGTGATGAAGCCCGCGCCGCGCTCGGCCAAACGCCGGGCGAGCAGCAGCAGCTTGCCGAGGCTGTTAACGTGCTCGGCATAGCGCGGATGGTTGTTCCACTTTTTGCTGATGCGCGAGACATCCATCAGCCTCGACGTGTCGTATCGCTCTATCAGCTTGGGGTCTTCGCTCGTAATGTCAAATGCCTCCGATACACTTCCCGTGAGCGTTTGATAGGCCTGCGACTGGAACCGGTCAACACTCTCGGCAATATCGCTCTCGCCGATCACCCGCCGCCATTGGTCAAGGCTGGACAACAGGCTACGCCGGTCGTCGAGCCGGGTGGGGTCGATGGCCAGCTGCATATCGCGCTTTAGATTCCCCTCGCCGCTCGGCACGAACGGCGTGTAGGCCGAGCCCAGTGGCCCGGTGCTGTCGAACCGGCCCAGGTCCATGAACGCCGGTCCGGCGGAGTCGTCCACCGCGCGCGGAAAGAGCGAAAGGTTGCGCGGCATACCGTTGCGCGGATTATTCGCGCCGGCGACACGGGCGTAATGCGAGCCGACGTGCGCCCCCGCCGAGTAGCGCTTGCTGATGATCGGCTTCGAGTCGTGCGCATTGCTCTCTGTGGTGAACGAGCGTACGATGGAAAACTTGTGCGCCAGCCTGGCCAGGCGCTGCATCGTGCTGCCAAACGTGATGCCCGGAATCGTCGTCGGGATCTCGCCGGTCATCGAGCGGATGCCGGCCGGTGCGCTCATCTTGGGGTCGAACGTCTCGTATTGCGATGGCCCGCCGTGCTGGAACAGAAACACGACGCACTTGTCCCTGGCCAGGCCACCCGCCTTTTTGGCAACCTGCTCCGCACGGAGCAGGTCCGGCAGCGCCAAGCCGCCCAGCCCCAAGCTTCCCACCGAGAGAAACTCGCGCCGGCTCCAATGGTTGGCTCTGATCCCCAGCATATCAACGAATACAAAAAACCTACACCCACCCCACCCCGGCGCAATCTTTTCCCAACCGCCTGACCAGGCGCTTGGCCAGTGGACGCTTGTTCCCGCCTGGCGGCCGCACTACGCTGCCGGAGTCATGCCATTGCCGGTGATCACCGTGGAGCAGATGCGTCGCTGGGAGGCGGCGACGTGGGAGTCCGGCAAAACCGAGAAGGAAGTCATCGCCCAGGTCGGCAAGGTAGTTGCGAACCGTGTGATGGAACTCACCCGGCCCGGCGATGCCGTCCTGCTGCTCGCCGGCAAGGGCCACAACGGCGATGATGTGCGCGCCATGGCCG
>CAJWPV010000358.1 GCA_913045395.1 uncultured Verrucomicrobiota bacterium
CGTCCGCGATCTTCGCCCCGCTCTCCGCGTTCGGAACGTTCACGACTAGCGTCACCCTCGCGTCCTCCACGTTCCTGTGCAGTTGCATCACCCGTCACCATGCCGAGGCATGTCGTAGCCATCATTAATCTGAAAATCAGTTTGTTCATCGCACCAAAAAGAGACTGATCGCTGTGTACGTTCGTAATGTTCAATTAGTTACAACTTAAAGATGTGTACCTGCTAAACCAGTTTCAGTCCGTTCCCTGTATTCTCCGCCCGGGAGACCGCGATAACGCCCGGCAGCAGAGAGGTCAGATCACCTTGGCCAAACGGATCATTTGAGCTTGGCCAGCTTGGCCTGAATGAACTCAATCAAGGCACGAGGGTTGGCCTTTTCCGGCTGACCGGGAAACTGGAGCCCGCACTCGATCTTTAACGGCACCATCGCCTGCTGGAGTTTCAACCCGAAGATGGGATGATGCACCGCCTTGGCCGGGTTGGCCTGCGTGGGAGATGGCAACGGGGCACGTTCCGGTCGCCTGGCCTGCTGAGCGGAAACCGTCAAGACGGCAGACAACCAAATCGCGGCGACAGCGGATGCAGGAGAAGCGTTTATTGTTCTCATGGTTTTTTCCCGTATTGCTGCACAGGGCAGGAGAGCCAACCGGTCACTTGGCCAAGCCGCACACGGGCGCGGATGTAATAGTGCAGTCGGCCAAGTTCCACGTCTTTGGTTTTCAGCGTAGCAGTGTAGTGGCCGTTGCGCTTGGCCAAAGGGGTGGTTTTCCACTGGGCGTTTTTGTGAGGCATGCGCTCCCGGCTGGCCGGGCCGGGCCACGGTTTTTCCAGGTAAAACGCATGGCACAGTTCCACCGCCTCTACACCCTTGGGCTGCTGGATGACGGCCAAAAAACCAAGCGAGTCTCTTCTCTCCTTGACCAACGGCGGTCGGACATCCGGCAGCGGATCGCCGAAGAAAACATGCTGCAGCCATAAGCGCATAGCCGCCACCTGCTGCGGCGCCCGCGCGGGATGATCGCCATTGGGGTGGGTGTAAATCCGTGCATCACCCTGCAGTTGTTCCATGACTAATCGCGCCTCGGTGGGATGGGCGTTGTAGTCATTTGAGCCAAGGTTGAACATGATCGTTTCCTTGGCAAGGTCGGAAGGCTTGATCCTGAACTGCTCGACCAGATGCGGCGTGAGCGGTTCGCGCTCGGTGAGCTTGCGTAGCATCGCCGGCGAGGCAAACGGGATCGAGCCGGAGGACACCACCGAAACGATGCGAGGGTCGTATTTCAGCATCGCACGCACGGCCAATCCACCTTTAGATCCACCAGCCAACACCACTTGGTCAAACTTTTTTCCCAGCACCGTTTCCGCCGCCGTCCACGCGCGCCAATTCGCCTTCATGATGCCAGCAAAGGAGACCACGTTTGCATCGCCGGTCTTGCGGAACCGGTCGAAGGTGGCGTCCTGCCACTCGCCCTCCTTGCTCAGGCCGGTGCGCTTGGTGAATTCCTTCTGCACCGGGTTTGGTTTGAACACCAGCACTGGTACGCCCACACGCGCCGCCGTCTGCCGCCCATAGCCCTCCAGCAGCACGCCGGGAACCTTGCGCCAATTCACCACGTGGCTCGCGAGAAACAACTTGCCCTTCGCTGCGTCTGGCAGCTTCACCGGCACAAACAGATGCGCGTCGTGCCACCAGTCCTCACCCATGAAACGCTGGCTGAAAAACCGGAACACATAATGCCGCAGCGCCACCTCGTGACCATCCACATCAACGGCCTCCTCCCGGACGGACTTGCGCTCCAGTTGCAGCCCTTCCGGCGATTGCAGCGTCTCGAGATCCACCCGCAACGGCATGAGCTTTTCCGGCTTGGCCGCCTGCGAGGACTGGAGCACACCAGCCAGCAGCATGAGCAACGCGAGTGTGATTGCTTTCATGTCAGCGCCAAGCATGCGACAGGCCAGCACGGCAGGCAACGGGTTTTCTTTCCGGCTTGGCCAAGCTGGTTTAGCCTCTGCGCGTCATGTCATTGCCCGATGAGCCACCTGGCCAAGCGGACCGCACCGAGGGGGACATCAACCTCTCCGACCACCGACTTGCCTGGCAGCAGGCGAACGTGAACGACGCGACTCGCGAAACACTCGAGCGCGACTCGGCCGCCTTTCTGCATCAATCCCTTTCCACGCCGTGCCTCACCGAGTTGACCGGCTGCGATGGCATTTACCTGTCCGATGCCACCGGGCGGCGCACCATGGATTTTCACGGCAACAGCGTTCATCAGGTCGGCCACGCGCACCCGAAAGTCATCGAGGCGGTCAAGCGGCAACTCGACGAGTTGGCCTTCTGCCCTCGGCGCTTCACCAACCAACCGGCCATCGAACTCGCCGAGTGCCTGGCCAAGCTCGCGCCGGGCAACCTGGCCAAGGTGCTGTTTGCGCCGGGCGGCACGGCGGCCATCGGTATCGCGATGAAGCTCGCCCGCTACGCCACTGGCCGGCACAAGACGATCTCGATGCGCGACTCGTTTCACGGCGCGTCGCTGGACGCCATCTCGATCAGCGGCGAGGCGCTGTTTCGCGACGGGCTAGGCCCG
>CAJWPV010000359.1 GCA_913045395.1 uncultured Verrucomicrobiota bacterium
GGTTGAACTGATCTTCCCAGCGGAATTCGAACCGCGCTTTGCTCAGCGCGTTGTCGCGGTGCTGTGCGCCGGGGTGGCCCTTGGCCAGGTCAGCGGCGTGGGCGGCAATCTTGTAGGTGATGACGCCTTCCTTTACGTCCTGTTTGTTTGGCAGGCCAAGGTGTTCCTTCGGGGTGACGTAGCAGAGCATCGCGCAGCCGTACCAGCCGATCATCGCCGCTCCAATGCCGCTGGTGATGTGGTCGTAGCCGGGGGCGATGTCGGTCGTCAGCGGGCCAAGCGTGTAGAAGGGCGCCTCGTCGCACCACTCGAGCTGCTTGGTCATGTTGTCGTGGATCATGTGCATCGGAACGTGGCCGGGGCCTTCGTTCATCACCTGGACGCCAAGCTCCCAGGCGCGCCGGGTCAGCTCGCCCTGCACTTTCAGCTCGGCGAATTGTGCCTCGTCGTTGGCGTCGGCGATGGAGCCGGGACGCAGGCCGTCGCCGATGCTGAAGCTTACGTCGTAGGCAGCGCAGATTTTGCAGATGTCATCCCAGTGCGTGTAGAGGAAACTCTCAGTGTGATGCGCAAGGCACCACTTGGCCATGATGGATCCGCCGCGGCTGACGATACCGGTCATGCGCTTGGCCGTCAGCGGGATGAAACGCAGCAGCACACCGGCATGAATGGTGAAATAGTCAACACCCTGCTCGGCCTGCTCGATGAGTGTGTCGCGGAAAACCTCCCATGTCAGGTCCTCGGCGCGGCCATCGACCTTCTCGAGCGCCTGGTAAATCGGCACGGTGCCGATCGGGACGGGCGAGTTTCGGATGATCCACTCACGCGTGGCGTGGATGTTTTTGCCGGTGGAAAGATCCATCACCGTGTCGCCGCCCCATTTGGTCGCCCATCGCATTTTTTCGACCTCCTCCTCAATGCTCGATGCGACGGCGGAGTTGCCGATGTTAGCGTTGATCTTCACGAGGAAGTTGCGGCCGATGATCATCGGCTCGGCTTCCGGGTGGTTGATGTTGGAGGGGATGATTGCGCGGCCACGGGCCACCTCGTCACGGACGAACTCTGGCGTGATCTCATCGGGAATGTCCGCGCCCCACGGGTTGCCGGGATGCTGGTGGGAGAGCGAGTTAGGCGGCGCTTGGCCGAGTGCTTGGTTTTTCTCGTACCGCTTGGCGCGGCCCATGTTCTCACGGATGGCGATGAACTCCATCTCCGGCGTGATGACGCCCTGCCGCGCGTACCAAAGCTGGGAGACCGGATGCCCAGCGGAGGCCCGGAGCGGCCTGCGGCCAAGGCCGGGGAACTCCGCGAGACGGTTGCCTTTGTCGCTTTGGGTGGCGTGTTCGGCGTGGACGTTTGAGAGGTAGCCGTCGTCGAGCGGCTTGGCCTTGCGGCCATCGTAATCCTCAACATCGCTGCGCGCACGAATCCATTTTTCGCGCAGGGCAGGGAGGCCGTTGGCCAGGTCGCCGTCGATGTTGGGATCGCCCCACGGGCCGCTTGTGTCGTACACGCGCACCGGTGCGTTCTCCTGGGTCTCACCGCTGAGCGAGCGGGTTGGGCTTTGGGAAATCTCGCGGAACGGCACGCGAATATCGGGATGGATCGTGCCGTTGACGTAAACCCGTTTTGAGTTGGGCAACTGTTCCTGGCTAGACGGCTCGAAGGAATCGTTTGATGCGATCATTTTTAGGCGGGAACGGGAAGGCGTGACTCCCTACGTCGGTGCTGGCCGAATCAGGTTCGATGGGTCACTCGCGCACCCGCGCAAGTCTCTCAGCCATTCGCCGCAGGCGGCCGGTGGGGCTCCCCGTTCACTGGGGGAAAAGTCGCCCCGCTCTCACCTCGTGTCAAGAAGCTACCAGCTTGGGTGGTCGGGCAGGCAGGCGTCGAATTCGGCGAACAACTTTGCCTCATAGTCACCGGCGTAGGTGCCGGCGAAAAAACGCTCGAGTGCTTCACCGTGCAGGAGTTCCCAAGACGCCTCCTCGCGGCCGGGCAATACCGGGTAAAACAGAACACCGTTGGCCTTGGCTGCCTTGTGGTCGCCCGGCGCATCACCGATCATGAGAACTTTGTCGGCGGGATATTTGCCGGCGGTGGCAAACTGAAGGTGCTCGGTTTTTGTGCCTATTTCCTGACCGGCAATGACTTTCACAAATTTGGCAAGCTCGTGCTCGGCCCACTCGCGTTCTAGGGCGTCGCACGGGGTCTGCGAGATAACCATCAGGTCTGCCTGGCCAAGCGCCTCATCGAGGCACTCGCGAACCAGCGGAAACGGCGGTACACCGTGGACGATATCGGCAATCTGCGTGTTGACGGCGTCCGACCACACCTTGACCTGGGCCAGGCCGTCGTTGCCCCGTTCGACTTCTGCGGCGAGGGTGGCGTTGCCGAGCTTGGTTTCACGCGCCATCCATTCGTCGAGTGCCGGGTAGCTGGGCACATGGACTTTTCGGGCCTGCACTTCCGCTCGCTCGCGCAGCAGGTCAAGCGCCCGGGCCAGTGCCGGGAAGCGGTTGGCGCCGCGAGTCTTCGAGTAGAGATTGACAAACTCCCACACTTGCCGGGCGTACTTGCTG
>CAJWPV010000360.1 GCA_913045395.1 uncultured Verrucomicrobiota bacterium
AGGCGCTAAAAGCGGCCCAGGCTGCACGGGCGATGCTCGGCCCGCAGGCTTCGGTTGAGGAACTGGTCCGCGCCGCGCTCAAGGGCGGCAAGTAAAACAAACTTGGACACACAGGTTGTCATCCCGAACGAGGCAGGGCTTGGCCAACGGCTGGCGGCCCGGCTGGTTTATGTATTGCTCCGGGTCCTGCGCTTCACGTGGCGCGTTCGTGTGTCCGATCCACACGGGATGATGGATACCGCCCGCGACCGGCCGTTTATTCTCTGCGCATGGCACAACCGGATCATCTACGCGCTGTTTGCCACCCGCGATGTTATCCAGCCGAAGACCGGCCGGAAGGTGGTTGCGATGGTCAGCGCGAGCAAAGATGGCGCGTTTGCCGTGGAGGTTCTGCGTGCTTTTGGCATCGAGCCGGTTCGTGGCTCGACCAGTCGGAGAGGCCGCCAGGCGTTGCTGGAATTATCCCGGCAAGCAAAGGCTGGCTTGCACTTGGCCGTCACGCCTGACGGCCCGCGCGGCCCGTGTCACGAGATACAGGAGGGTATCCTGTCGCTTGGCCAGGTGACCGGCCTGCCGATTGTTCCGCTTGGTTGTCAAGCCAACCGAAAGTATCGCTTCAAAAGCTGGGATCGATTCCAGCTGCCATGGCCGTTGACACGCTGTGACTTGGTGTTTGGCAATCCGCTGGCGGTGCCTCGGAAAGTCACCCAGGAACAGCGAAATGCCTTGAAGGAAGAACTGGAGCGGAGGATGGCACAGATCAATCCGGAGTAGTCGGTGGAGCCTCAAGGTTGCACAATTCCGAAAAATAGATATAACCGCGCGCAGTGAATGCTGGTTCGTTGGAAGGTGCGCTGCGCCTGCAAAAGCTACTCGTTTTTGGCATCATCATGCTGCTTGTACTTGTTTTGGGGTACATGCTGGCGGATGACGCTTTTTTTGCTGCGTTCGCCTTTGGTGGACTGGCTTGGCTGGTCTTGATGCCGTACCACGCGACGCTCTCGGTGACCTGCGCGGTGGCGACGTTCTCGACGGCATTGATCCTCCCCTTCTTTCCAGGTCGGCCGTTTATTTGGGAGGCGGCTGCGCTCTTGGGCTGGACCGGGTGCGTGCTGGTGTTTTCGTTCCGACAATATCGGGACAAGATGTGGGACTCTGTTTTCGAACACAAGTGGATGCTGCTTGGTGTGGCCGGTTATTGTGGCGTACTCGTGTTTACGATGATGGAACGCGGCGTTGGCTTTCGCACGATGGGCGGCTCGCAGATGGGTGGGCGGTTTTATTTCCAACAGCTTACCTGCGCCATCTTCCCGTTGCTGTTCATGATGGTCCGGTTGAAGGAGGGGCAGATCAGGAAACTATTTATCATCCAGTGTGTGCTCTCGGCGACTTGGGTGATCTCGGACGTGATTTACACCAACGCGCCGGGCCTGTTCAACATCCTGTTTTTCCTTGAGGTACCCGGCGACGCACGTAACTTTGAGATGGAGCGCATGAAGATGGGCATCAACCGCTACCAGTCACTGGCATTCGTGAGCATCGGTTTCCTCTGGCTGTTGCTCATCAAGAACAAGCTGAGTGACTTCGTGACCTCCAAGGGTGTCTGGTTGGTTCCAGTCGGCTTGTTCATCGTGGGTGTCGGCCTGCTGAGCGGACACCGTTACACGGTGGCGATCCTTGTCCTCGTAATGGGCTTCATGATTTTTACCCAAAGGCTGATCACCATGAGGAACGCTGCGGGGGGAGTCCTGTTGTTGGCCCTGGGCTTGACCATTTCTTACGGTTTTGCGGAACGCATGCCGCTTGCGGCCCAGCGTGCGCTCTCGGCGTTGCCCGGCATTACGGTGCACCGAGATGCACGGTTGGATGGATTGAGCACGATGGAAACCCGACGCGTCCTTCGCGTGGAGGGGTTTAAAATGATCCCACGGTATCTGTGGGTTGGGCGCGGGTTTGGGCAGTCCGGTTATGGCGACCACTCCCTGAAATGGGATCCAACGGCGATCACTTACCACATCAATCAGGGTCGTTTTTACAATGGATTCATTGGGATGATGGTCAATACCGGCTTGTTTGGAACCGGTTTCATGCTTCTGTTCCTCCTCGCCGGATCGGTGGTCGCCATGAAGGTGATTTTTCACCTCCGCGAACATGGTGTGGACGATGAGTTCTCCCGGGTGAGCTGCATCGTGGCCTGCCTCTGGATGGCCAACGTGGTCGCCTTCATCGGCCTGCACGGCGACAGCGAGTACGCGATGAAAACCTTCTCCCTCCAGGCCGGCCTGCTGATCGCTTGCCAATACATGTTGCGGGACCGGTTGCGAGTGCAGCAACCGGAGCAGCCCGAGCTCGAATGAGAATCCTCCACCTGGTCGGCCAGCGCGAGGATGCCGGCGGCATCCTTGCGGTGATCCGCAGCCTGCACCAAGCCGGACCCGCAGTCGGCACCCGGCACACGGTCTGGGTTCACCGGGAATATGCGGAAACCCGTGCACCGGCGCTCGACTACCGGCGCACCGGATTCATCGCCAGCGACTCGCCGAGCCACATCGCCATTTTTTTTTCCAGCGCGCTGGCGTTT
>CAJWPV010000361.1 GCA_913045395.1 uncultured Verrucomicrobiota bacterium
TTTGTTGGCGACCTGGCTAAGTGGTGGTTGCAAAATCCCCCGGCCCACCAGCCGCTCTTTCTGCAGGTTGGCTTTCCCGGCCCGCATCCGCCGTACGACCCAACACCGCGGCATTTGAAGCCGTACCTCGACCGCGATCTGCCCTTGGCCAAGCTTTCACAGGACGACCTCGACAATCAGCCCGAAGCATTCAAGGGCATGCGAGTTCACAATACCGAGGTCGACCACGACTCGGTGGTGCACCAACTAAACCCCACCGAGGAACAGCGACTCCGCCAACGCCGGCACTACATGGCCAATGTCACGCTGATCGATGAGAAGATTGGCGAACTGCTCGACACGCTCGAGGATACCGGTTACCTCGACAATTCGATTGTCGTGTTCACGTCAGACCATGGCGACTGCCTGACCGACCACGGACACAGCCAGAAATGGACGATGTACGAACAGGTCGTCCAGGTGCCTCTGATCATCCGGGCGCCCAAACGCCACACCGGCGGGCGCGTGATCGATGGCCTGTTACAATCGCTTGATCTCGCGCCGCTCATTCTCGACTGGGCCAGCGTCCCAGTGCCCGACACCCTCGAGGGCATCTCCCCCGCTGAGGCGCTGGAAGACGACGAATGGGTCGGCCGCGGATTTGTATTTGCCGAGCAACAGCGCGACCTCAACTTCACCACTAGTGACTTCATGACCATGATCCGCAGTCGCGACTGGAAACTGGTTCATTTTCTCGGCGAATCGTGCGGACAATTGTTCGACCTGAAAAATGACCCGGGAGAAGTGAGCGACCTTTGGAACAACCCCGAGCATCGGGAACAGAAAGATCAGTTGCTTCATACGATGCTCGAGTGGCACATTGCGAGCCAGATCAAAACTGCAGACTGGACCGAGGCATGGCGCTAAACCCAACAGACGAGATTAGATCCGCACCCACCACCAAGCTCGGCATCCTCCGGAACATCGGCCCGGGGATGATCCTCGCCGGCTCAATCGTGGGTTCCGGCGAACTCATCGCCACCACCCGCACCGGTGCCGAGGCCGGTTTCGATTTTCTCTGGCTGATCATCTTCGGATGCATCATCAAAGTGTTCACCCAGATCGAGTTGGGGCGCCACACCATCTCCTCCGGCAAAACCTCACTTGCCGCCCTCAACGAGGTTCCCGGCCCGCGCATCCTCAACGGCAATTGGATCATCTGGTACTGGTTCCTGCTGTTCATCGCCATCGTCGCCCAACAGGGCGGCATTGTTGGTGGGGTTGGCCAGGCGATGTCCATCAGCCTGCCTATGACCGAGGAGGGCCGGACATACAACGAGTACGTCCAAACCAAGGTTCAGTTGGAGGTCGCCCAGGCCGAGTTGAAAAACCAGGCAGACACCGACGCCGAGCGCTTGGCCAAGCTCAACGAGCAAATCGCCGATCTCACGGCCAAGTTTGAAACAATCAAGCTGGTCCCTGTTGCCCACGACGACAAATACTGGGCCGGCATCCTCACGCTGATCGCCATCGTTCTTTTGGTCTGGGGCAACTTTAATTTCATCGAGCGATTCTGCATTTTCATGGTGGTTACCTTCACGCTGGTGACCATTGTAAACCTGTTTGCTCTGCAAACCCACGACGCTTGGGCGGTGTCGGTTAGCGACATCGTCCGGGGATTGAGCTTCCGCATCCCCGAACCAACGGCGGAGTTAAAACCACTCACGACCGCTCTGGCCACGTTCGGCATCATCGGTGTTGGTGGCGCGGAACTGATCGCCTACCCGTATTGGTGCCTGGAAAAAGGCTACGGAAAGTGGATCGGCCCAAGGGACGACTCCGACTCCTGGACTGACCGGGCCAAGGGCTGGCTGCGGGTGATGCAATGGGATGCCTGGGGCGCCATGATCGTGTACACCTTTTGCACCATCGCCTTTTATTTGCTCGGGGCAGCCATCCTCGGACGTTCCGGGTTGCTGCCGGAAAAATCCGAGCTCATCCAGACCCTCTCGGCAATGTATGCCCCGGTGTTCGGCGCCGCGGCTCAGGGCATCTTTTTGTTCGGCGCATTTGCCGTCCTGTTCTCTACCTTCTTTGTGGCGCTTGCCGCGCAGTCACGCCTGGCCGCGGACGCAGTCAACGTGCTCGGCTTTGCCAAACTGAACGAGGCTAAAAAGAGAAAAGTCGTGAAAGGCCTTGGCGTGGCCCTGCCGGCAATTGCTGTCACCATTTACGCCTTCTTTCCCGCGCCCATTTGGCTGATCCTTACAGCAGGCACCATGCAGGCCATCCTCCTCCCAATGCTGGGGTTTTCGGTCCTTTATTTCCGCTACAAAAAAAGTGACCCAAGACTCCGTGCCGGCAAGGTTTGGGACGCCATGCTTTGGCTCTCGTTCCTCGCCTTCCTCGTGATCGGTGTGCACCTGGCCTACACAAAACTCTTCATCTGAAGTCCATGAGATATCACAAATTAAATTTTTCACGAACGGCCAGGATGCTTTTTGGTATCGCCCTCCTATGTGTCCTCCTGAGTGCACAGGGTTGTGCCACCTGGGAGGAAAAGCTGGATCAGCGCGCCAAATGGAAAAAA
>CAJWPV010000362.1 GCA_913045395.1 uncultured Verrucomicrobiota bacterium
TTTATTATCCAGCAGGTGGCCGCAGACAAACTGGACTTGGGCACAGACAAACGGCCTCTGGCCGCGATGGGTTTTCTCACATTGGGCCGGCGGTTTCTTAACAACCCGCATGACATCATCGACGACCGCATTGACGTCGTGACCCGCGGTTTTATGGGGCTAACCGTCGGCTGCGCCCGCTGCCATGAACACAAGTACGACCCTATTCCCATGGCCGACTACTACTCTCTCTACGGCGTGTTTGCCAGCAGTCACGAGCCCGGCGACAAGCCGTTTATCAGCGAGGCGATCGACCCGATCCAGCGGGCGGCGTTCAAGCGGGAACGCAGGCGGCGCGAGGATAACCTCAACAACTATCAGCGGGAGCAGTACGCCCGCATCCGCGAGCAGGTCAAACAGCAGACCGGCGACTACATCTGGGCCGCGCACCGGTCCGCCAAGGTGCCGGCGGCGAAGCTCGACGAACTGGCACGCAAGGCCAAGCTCGACCCTGACTTGACGCGCCGATGGATGCGCCACCTGACCGAGCGCCGCGAATCCGACGATCCGGTTTTTGCAACTTGGTTTGCGCTGGCTAAGCTAGATGCCAAGTCGTTCGGCGAACAGGCCAGGGCCGCTCTGGACGGCGAGTCCCTGGACAAGGCGCACCCGGCAGTGCGGGCTGCGCTTCAGGACGCCGACTCCCTCGAGGCGGTTGCCAAGGCACTTGGCCAATTGCTGTACGAGGCCGGGGAGGATCAGCCTAAGCTGCGCGAGGTGGTTTACTCCGACACCTCGCCAGCGAAGCTCTCTGACGGCGATGTACTGCGCGTGATGGAGGTGAAAGGCAGGGAGGGAATTCGGTCGCGCCGCCGAAAGTTTGACGAACTTGAGGGCGAGCATCCCGGCGCGCCCAACCGGGCGATGGTGTTGCTCGACAACGCCCAGTCACACAATCCGCGAATCTTCCTCCGGGGTAACCCAGGCTCGAAGGGGGCCGCCGTGCCAAGGCGATTTCTTGCGGTGTTATCTGGCAAGGAGCGCAGGCCGTTTGAGGGAGGCAGCGGCCGGCTTGAGATGGCCCGGGCGATTGCTGATCCGCAGAATCCTCTCACGACACGGGTGATGGTCAACCGGGTGTGGCAGAGGTTATTTGGAAGTGGGCTGGTCAAAACACCAAGCGACTTCGGCATGAGGGCCGAGCCGCCGTCGCACCCAAAGCTACTCGATTTTCTGACGGCGGATTTCATCGAAAAGGGCTGGTCAATCAAGGCGTTGATCCGCGGCATTGTGACATCCAGTACCTACCGGCAGGGTGAAACTTTGCAACCGGAATTCGCCGAGCGCGACCCCGGCAACAGGCTGTTGTGGCAGATGAACCGCAAGAGGCTCGACTTTGAGGCAATGCGCGACTCCGTGTTAAGCGTGTCGGGTAGTCTCAGCCTCCAGCAGGGCGGCCGTTCAGTTCGCATTGAGGACAAGCCCGATGCCAACCGTCGAACGGTGTACGCCTTTGTTAATAGGCAGAACTTGCCGAACCTGTTCCGCACTTTTGATTTTGCCGGGCCGGATACGACTTGTCCACAGCGCTTCACGACCACGGTGCCGCAGCAGGCGTTATACCTTCTGAATAGCCCGTTCATCGAGGCGCAGGCCAAACGCTTGGCCAAGCGCGAGGAGGTTCAGGCGGTTGCCGATGATAGCCGCATCCGTGTGTTGTATCGTTTGGCCTACCAACGCGAGCCCTCGGCGGGGGAGCTGGTTTTAGCCAGACAGTTCGTCGACGACTTTGTGCCCAGCGCCGTTGCCTGGGAGCGGCTCGGCCAAGCGTTGTTGGTGTCCAACGAAATGATGTTTGTCGATTAGCCGGTGAAAAAAGTGGCACGAACAGAAATCCCCCGAAAGGCGATCTATCGACTGTCGGTTTACTTGCGTTGCCTGCATCGCCTGGAAAACAACAGAATCCACACCGTATCCAGTGAAGTCTTGGCTAAGGCGGCCGGTGTCAAGTCCACCCAATTGCGCAAAGATCTGACCTACTTCGGGCAGTTTGGCACGCGGGGGCTCGGCTACGACGTGAAACAACTCATTGAGATGATCTCGGAGCGGCTTGGCACCAAGAGCCTGCAGCCGGTGGTGATCGTGGGCATCGGCAATCTCGGGCGTGCGCTGTTGAGCTATCGCGGCTTCGAACGGGAGGGGTTCGAGGTGGTTGGGGCCTTTGATGTGCAATCCGGCCGATTCCCGAAGGAGGCGCCGATTCAGGTACAGTCAATGAAGGTAATACCGAAGGTGATCGATGAGCACCTAGTGAAAATGGCGATACTGTGCGTGCCTCCGACCGCCGCGCAGGAAGTGACGAATCAACTGATTGAGTATGGCGTGGTGGCAATTCTCAATTTCGCCCCGATTGTGTTGTCGGTTCCCGACGAGGTGACCGTCAACAACGTCAACCTCGCGATGGAACTCGAGAACCTGAGCTACTTCATCAACGAGTGAGCGTCGTCACTCTGCCTTTGGTTTTTCCTGTTGCGGGGTGCGGAGGTTGATGTGCAGGTCGCGCA
>CAJWPV010000363.1 GCA_913045395.1 uncultured Verrucomicrobiota bacterium
GTGAGGCCGTAAAGGCAGCGGGTTTTCTTCAACAATTTTTCGATGGCCTTGGCCTCCTTGAGATTGAACGTGGCCGGCTTGTCGCTCAGCACGTGGAAACCATTTTCAAGCGCCATCTTGGCCGGAGGAAAATGCATGTGGTTGGGAGTGACGATGGACACAAAATCCATGCGCTCATCAGCCGGCAACACCGCCTCCCTGCCGATCATCTCCTCAAACGTGCCGTAACAACGACGGGCAGGAAGGAAGAAGTCGCGGCCGCTAGCCTTGGACTTGCGGGGGCTGGATGAGAAAGCGCCGCATACCAGTTCGATTTGGCCGTCCATGTTCGCGGCGATGCGGTGCACTGCGCCGATGAATGCACCCCGGCCACCGCCGACCATTCCGTAACGAATTTTTCTGCTCATGTTCTGTCTTTGATAAGAATTGATTCCCGAAAGATGTTTGCCTCAAGGCGAACCGGCCTTATAGTTCGGTGCGTGCGACAAGTCAATCGTGACTTGCCATTCAAGGTGGCCAGACCCGCATCATTGCCCTCGGCAATAACAGCGCCATCATCGAGGAGCGAAACATCTTAACCCCCATGAGTTTCACCGCCAACGAGATCGCCGAACACGTCGGGGGAGATGTCGTTGGCGACGGCAGCATTGAGCTTGGCGGCTTCGCACAGGCTGACGCAGCCATGCCCGGTGACCTCACCTTTGCCGAGAGCAAGCAATTCTTCGGCTTGGCCGAACAAAGCCAAGCGAGCGCCATCCTTGCCCCCGCCAAATTTACCTCCGAAACCAAGACGATCATCCGCGTGAAGGATGCCCGCATCGCCTTCGCCCGGGTGCTTCCGCTGTTCTTCCCGGAGAAACAGTTCGCCCCCGGCATCCACCCGAGCGCCGTTATCGCAGAGAGCGCCCACGTCGCCGACACCGCTACCATCGGCCCAAACTGCATCATCGGTGAAAGTGCCGCCATCGGCGAGCAAACGGTGCTCGAGGCCAACTGCACTTTAGGCGACCGCTCGACGCTTGGCCAAGCGGCTCGCCTATTCGCCAACGTTTCCGTTTACTCGCAGTGCAGAATTGGCGACCGTGTCCGCGTTCACGCCGGCTGCGTGATTGGCTCCGACGGCTACGGCTACGTTTTTGACCAGGATCATCACCGAAAAATCCCGCAAGTTGGCGGCGTGGTGATCAATAACGATGTCGAGATTGGGGCAAACTGCACGATTGACCGAGGCGCGTTGGGCGACACCGTGATCGGCGAGGGCACTAAGATCGACAACCTCGTGCAGATCGGCCACAACGTCGTCATTGGCAAACACTGTATTATCGTCGCTCAAAATGGTATCGGCGGCAGCAGCCAAATCGGCGAATATTCAACGCTCGGCGGCCAAGTTGGGGTCATCGGGCACATCAAAATCGGCCCGAAAGTCATGATCGCTGCCAGGTCCACGGTGCTGAATAATCTCGAGGGCGGCAAGCAGTACATGGGCTTCCCCGCGATCCCCAATTTTCAAGCCAAGCGCCAACTCATAGCCGCCCAGCAGCTCCCCGAGTTGATCAAGCGCGTCCGCGAACTGGAAAAACAGCTCGCCAATAAAGACAAACCGGCGGCCGACGACGCCTAAAGTTTTCTTCACTCCGCCCGCCGTCCACCCTACCCTCCCAGCCATACAGTCATGAAATGGTATCGGAAACTTCACTGGCAAATCATCCTCGGGATGATTCTTGGGCTGATCTACGGCATCGCCGCCGCGCAATTCCAATGGACCGGGTTCGCAACGAATTGGGTTGTCCCCTTTGGCGACATCTTCATGAACCTGCTCAAGCTCATTGCCGTGCCGCTGGTTCTCACCTCTCTCGTGGCCGGCGTGGCTTCCCTCTCCGATTTCAAGAAACTGTCCCGGATGGGGGGCAAAACCATCGGCCTCTACATTGCCACCACCGCCGTTGCTGTGACCATCGGCCTGCTGGTTGTCAACATCCTCCAACCCGGAGCCAAGCTCCCAGACGCAACCAAGGCCAAGCTTCAGGCACAATTCCAAGCCAACGCCGCCGATAAGGCTGAGGGCGAAACCGCCGAGACCGCCCGTAAACGCGGCCCGCTGCAGCCGTTGGTGGACATGGTGCCGGATAACTTTTTCGGCTCGGCATCGAGCAACCGCAACATGCTTCAACTCGTCTTCGTCTCCCTCCTGATCGGCATCGCGCTGGTGCAGGTGAGCAGTGAGCATCGGCAGCCGGTGCTATCGATCTTCGAGGGCTTGCAGGCGGTGGTCATCAAGCTGGTGAATATGATCATGCTCATGGCACCCATCGGTGTCTTTGCACTCATCACAAAAACAATCACCAGCCTCGCCGTGGGGGAAGGGGGTGAAGCCAACCTTGGGCAGATCGGGGCAGTACTCGGTGCGCTAGGCTACTACTGCATCGCGGTGGTGATCGGGCTGCTGTTGCACATCGCCATCGTTTACCTTGGGCTGCTGAAACTTTGGACGCCGTTGAAGATTCCGCA
>CAJWPV010000364.1 GCA_913045395.1 uncultured Verrucomicrobiota bacterium
TGCTTAAGCTTTTTACGCCGTTGAGAATTCCGCAATTCTTCAAGGCGATCGCGCCGGCGCAACTGCTCGCCTTCTCCACCAGTTCCAGCGGCGCCACGCTGCCGGTCACCATGCGCCAGTGCAAAGAGAAACTGGGTGCCTCCAAGGAAACGACCTCGTTCGTCCTCCCGCTTGGCGCGACCATCAATATGGACGGCACCGCCCTTTACCAAGCCGTCGCGGCGGTATTCATCGCCCAAGCCTCCGGCATGTCATTGGACATGGGCGACCAACTCACCATCGTCATCACCGCCGTACTGGCCTCCATCGGCACCGCCGCTGTACCCGGGGCCGGGATCATCATGCTGGTCATCATCCTTGAGGCCGTGGGTATTCCCGGGGAAGGCATCGCCCTCATCCTTGGCGTGGATCGCATCCTCGACATGCTGCGAACCACCACCAACGTCACCGGCGATGCCGCCGTCTGCGCCGTGATCGCCCACTCTGAAAAACAGCTCAATCCCCCAGGCGAATAAGCCAAGCGCCGCAATTTAGCGAAAAGGGATTTCGGCGACGATGGCCTGGCCTTGAGCAGGCTCCCGTGCGCTCAAGACTTGGCCGGGGGATTCACTGCCGCGCTTGGCCATGCCGAGGGCGATCGGGCCGGACTTGGGTGAGTCAATCACGCTGGTCAGCGTGCCAACCGTCTTGCCGGAGTCGTCGGTCAGTTTTGTTCCGGGGATGGCGGTCTTGGCCAAGTCGGCATCCAAGCGGTAACCAACGAGGGTTCGGTTGACGCGGCCGTAGGTGCGGATGCGAGCGATAATCTCCTGCCCAATGTAGCAGCCCTTGGTGTAACTGATGGCTCGGATCTCGAGGTTGGCCTCAGGCGGCAGCGTGTTGTTGTCCATGTCGATGCCGAAGCGCGGGATGCCTGCCTCGACCCGGGCGATCTCAGTCGCCTGCCAACCTGCCAGGCAACCGCCCTGCCCTTCAATCCCCTTGGCCAAGCGCACGGCAGCCTTGGCCAAGCTTGCGGCGGGAATGTACAGATCGCAACCGGCGGTGCCGTATCTACCGTTGTTCATCACATAAACTTCTCCCAAGTCGGCGAGCGGCGACTTGACGTGCGCGAACGGTTCCCCGGGCAAGGACAAGCCAAGCACCTTCAGCGTGTCAGCCGTCTTCGGGCCTTGCAAACTGAGAAGGCCGAAGTGCGGCGAGGCATCGATCAGTTCGGCTTGGTCGGCAATGATGTGACTCTCGAGTCGCTGCGTGACGGCGCCCACCAGGCCGGGCTCGAAGTCGAGGATGAGTTCGTCGTCAAGCCGGTACACGTGCAGGTCAGCCTGCATTTTAGCCTTGGCGTTGATGAGCGCAGCGTAGCAGCCCTGACCCGGCTTTAGACCGGCGACCTCATTGGTGACTTGGCCATTGATGAACTTCACCCGGTCGTCGCCAAGCACGGCGAGGCAGCCTCGAAAGGAAAGATCTGCGAGGCCAACGGACTCGGTCAACGCCTGGTGTTCGGCGTTCGTGTTGCCGTAGTTTTGGGCGACCTGTTCGCCGGCGACATCGCCAAACTGTGCGCCTTGTTGGCTGAGATAGTCGTGAAGTGAATCGGCTGGCATCTATTCAGAGTTGGTCGAAACGAGCACGGGCCGCCTCGATGGCTTCAGACGGTTTCGGCTCGAATATCTTGGTGTCGAATGAGCTGCGGACGATCTGCCGCGCCTCATCGAGATCCGTGACGGCACCGGCGGTGATTGCCTGAACGAGAACATTTCCGGATGCGGTAGCCTCGGTCGGGCCCGCAACGACGCGAATGTTTGCGGCGTCGGCCGTAAGCTGGTTGAGCAATTCATTGCGGCTGCCCCCTCCGACGATGTGCACCGTGTTGGCCCGCCAACCGACGAGTTCTTCCGACTCGCAAAGGGTCCGCGCGTAAAGCAGCGAGAGGCTTTCCAGCGCACAACGGACAACGGCGCCGGGCGTCCCGGGGATCGGTTGGCCGGATTCACGGCAAGTGTCGGCAATGCGTTGCGGCATATCGTCCGGCGCGAGGAACCGAGGGTCAGACGGATTGAGCACGGAAACATACGGCTCAGCGGCGCCGGCTTGCTCAGCTAAATCGGCGTAGCTGTATTCGTTACCCTGCGAGGCCCAGGCACGACGACATTCCTGCACAAGCCAAAGTCCGATGATATTTTTAAGCAACCGGATGGAGCCGCCGTAGCCGATCTCGTTGGTAAAATTCAGTTCTCGGCATGCGTCAGTGATGATCGGCTCGGGAATCTCCAGCCCCATCAGTGACCAGGTGCCGGAGCTGATGTAGGCCCAGCGCTCGCCCTCGGCCGGACACGCGGCGACGGCGCAGGCAGTGTCGTGCGAGAGCGAGGCAACGACATTGAGATTGGCCAAGCCAGTTTCGGCGGCAAAGTCGGGCTTGAGCGGACCAAGCGTTGTCGCGGGCGCAGCCACCTCGGGAAACATGGCGTTGGGTAACCCCATTGCGTCTAT
>CAJWPV010000365.1 GCA_913045395.1 uncultured Verrucomicrobiota bacterium
CTCCATCTCGCGGCTGACCTCGCCGTACTGGCCCTTGCCGGTGCGCTCGTAAAAGCGGCTGATCTCTCCCTGCAACTCGACTGCCTTGGCCTGCGTGCGGCCCTGCGACTTGGTGAAGCGGGTGTTGGCGCGGGTGTAGCGCTCCGGCAAATCCTCCGGCGTTAGGCCGATGGTTTCCTGGATGATGTCCTTGATTTTTTTGCGCAGCGCGATTTCCTCCTTGCTGATCTTGCGCAGCCGCTGGGCCAGCGTGAGGGCCTGAAGGTTGTCGAGATCCTTGTTCACCTTCTCCTGCAGATCGGCCAGTTCGTCGAGCGCTTCCTCCTCCTTCTCGAGGGCTTCGGCAAGGTTCTCTTTTTTCTCCTGCGGCTCGCCGCCCTCTGCCGCTTGGCCAAGCTTGGATTGCGCCTGCTTCATCTGTTGGTCGGCCAGCTCGTTCATCTTTTGAAGGTTCTGTGCCCAGTCGCGCAGCGTCTGCTCGTCGAAGGCCGGGTTGCGCATGGCCTCCATCAGTGCCTTGGCGCCCTCCTGGGCCAGTTCTTTCAACTCCTCGGCGTTGTCACGCTGCTCATCGGCGGTTTGCTCAATCTTCTCGGTGGTCTTGCGCTTGGCCAATGTGTCGTCGTCGGAGTCAGCCAGTTCGCGCGTGTCCTCAGCGATGTCCTCCTCAGTTCTCGAAACCTCCTCGAGGTTTTCCAGGATATCCTCAAGTTTTTGGCGAACCATCTCGGCGTGATCCTCGGTGCCGAGGATGTGCAGCCGATACGGCATCGTGCGGCTTGGCTTGCGGCCGGGCAGATGGTCGGTCGCCCAGACAGCCAACTCGACAGTGGTGTCCTTGCCGATGCCGAGCACCGCCGGGCTGAAGTGAAAGCCGGTCTCGAACTCGGTCTCCTGCGTGCCCTTGGCCCCGGCCGTAAGTGCAGCGGCGATTTGCGGCGGCGGCTCCTCCGCCTGGCCGAGCGCGCGCCACTCGATGCCGGTCTCCTTCACGCCGAAGTCATCACGAACGGTCGCGTTGAGCTCGAGCACCTCGGTCTCGAGGATGGCCAGGTCACGACCCAGCGTACCGAGGTCGGGTCGCGGCGCGAGGTCGTCGATCGCCTCGACATTCAACTGCCACGCAGCAGCCCCAGCGAGGTCATACTTGTCAAGCCACGTGAAGACAAAGTGCGACGCGCCGCCCACCTCATGCGCCGGGCTGGAAAAATTGTCGTCGCGAACGCTCATCAGCCTGGCCACCTCGTCGATCGTCACTTGCGCCTGCTGGAGTTCGCGAGAGACACGGCCATGGAACGACACCGTGCTGCCGCGCAACACCGGCAGGAAGGCAGCCTGCACCGTCTCGTTGCGCACCGGATGCTGCAGATACGCAGGCAACTCGATGCGAGCGTGCAGCTCGCGCATCGCCGGGCGTTGTACCGGGCGAACCGCGACCTCGTGCCTGGCGTCGCCAACATTCACCGTCAGGTCACCGTCCTCAACCTGGCCGGAGACGGTGAAGTTGACATTCGTGCCGGCGATGTCGGCACGGACCGGCTTGCTTTCGTTAAACCGGTGCCAGGCGGTGGCGGGTCTCCAGAACGAGCGGTACTCGACCGCGCCGTTCACGTCGAACGGCTCGCCCCTAGCCACGACCATCTCGTTGGTGAACCCGGTGAGTCCCACAAGCGTGTGCCTTGGGATATCGGCCACCGGCTGGCCCCAGCGCTTGAGTGTGTTCCAGCCAGCCTGCGGGATAATTCCCCAGACGGCCACCGCCACCGCAACAAGTGTCGCCGCAACAACGGCCCGTTGCCGCGCCGGGCGCGGGTTGACCGTTTGTTTAAAATCGAGCTTCAGCGCCTCACCGGCGACCTGTCCAATCGCCGCCCGGTAGAGTGACGGGGAAAAGATAGCCGGGCGTTTTTTCTCATCAGCCAATTCCACGATGCCGAGCAGCCGGTCACCCAGCCGCCGGTAACGCCTCTGGACCAGCCTGGCCAGGGCGCGCGTATCGCGCCTGTGGAACACCCAGCGCGACATCCACCAGATGACGGAGCCTACCGTAATGCCGATGCCAGCGGTGAGCAGGCCAAGCCGCAGCCAGCCCGGGCTGTCCCACAGGCGGTCGGAGAAAAACAGGACGAGATACGAGCCGAACAACCCGGCCGCGGCGAGGCACACCGCCATCGCCGTCTCGACACGCCACAGTCGACGCTCCACCACGGCAAACTGCTGGCGCAACGCGTCCGGGATGTTCTCCCGGGAAAACTGTTCCTTGTGGCTCATACCGACAAACAAAGTGAGCGGTGCGAAAGTCTAGTCATACAACGCCGCGACGCAATGCGGAATTGGCTATTCCGCCTTTCCCCGGAATAACAGCCCCTTTCCGGCACCAAGGCATAATGCCGGGAAGAATGACTTGACGTTTTATAAACGCGAAACAAGCCTGCCACCTCAACAGGCCGTTGGTTTTTTGTCTGTTTTACGTTGAATCAGAGATATCA
>CAJWPV010000366.1 GCA_913045395.1 uncultured Verrucomicrobiota bacterium
TCCACGTAACGGCGAGTATCCGGATTCGAGTGCCCCTGGTTGCCCATCTGCGTGGCGACCTTGTGCTTGCGGGCGAGGTCGGTCAGGACGCGCGCCTCAAAGACGGTGTGTGTGAGCGGTTTCTGGCAGTAAACATGTTTGCCCAGCCTAATGGCCATCGCTGCCGCTGTTGCGTGGGTGTGATCCGGGGTGGAAACCGTCACCGCATCAATGTGCTTGGCCTCTTTCTCCAGCATCTTGCGGAAGTCGGCATACTTTGGCGCCTTTGCATGGCGTTTAAACATATGCGCCGCCTTGCCGGAGTCGACATCGCAAAGCGCGACAATGTTCTGGCTTTCACAGCCGTCGATGTCGACCTGTCCCTTGCCGCCGGAACCGATCGCCGCGATATTGAGCCGTTCGTTTGCGCCAAACACACGGCGCGGTAAGACCATGGGAAACGCCACGCCGGCACCAGTCAGGGCCGCTGTCTTGAGGAACGCGCGACGACGAATCGGGGAAATCTGGGGAGTTGTCATAAGCAAACTGGGTGCCCGCATCCTCTACCTCGCCACACGAACCGTCAAGCCAAGCGCTTGGCCAAGCCGTGGAATTCTCTGGATCGATTCAAAGAAGGATTGAATCGCTTGGTGAACCAGAGACAATTCCGGCGCACGGTACCTATGTTTTTTTTCAGATTACGAACGCTTCATTTGGCTTGGATGGTGTGCCTCACCCTCGGGTTTGGAAAAGCGTTTGGCCAGAATCCTCGGGTTCAGATACCCTTTGAGTTGCATGACAAGTCGCTGCGATTGACGGAGTGGGCAAGGCAGCCGATGTTGCTGAATCCTGTCGCGTTAAGTTTTGATTACGAGGGACGGCTGTTTGTAGTGGAGACCGCCCGCAGGGGGACGGTGGATATCGACATCCGCGCCCACAAGGAATGGGTCATTGATGACCTCTCGAACGAGAACATACCGGAGCTGCGGAGGATGTTTCGGACAAAAATGGCACCTGAACTCAGCGAACAAAACAAATCATGGCTTGCGGATCGGAACGGCGATGGCTTGCATGATTGGCATGACCTCATGGCGGTCAAGGAGCGGATTCATCTGCTGCAGGACACGGACGGCGATGGCAGGGCCGATGTCGCAAAAGTCTTTGCTGAGGGGTTCAACGAGGAGATCAATGGTGTGATGGCCGGAGTTCTCCCGTATCGGGGTGATGTGTTTGCGACGATTTACCCGGATGTCTGGAAACTGAACGACACCGACGGCGACGGGTACGCGGACAAGCGGGAGGTGTTTTTCCATGGTTTCGGTGTGCACGCCGCGCTTGACGGGCATGACCTGCATGGGCTGACGGTCGGGCCGGACGGCAAGTTGTATTTTTCCGTCGGCGACAACGGCTTCTCGGTTCGCACTCGCGAGGGCCGCCTACTGCATCACCCGAACACCGGCGGCGTGCTGCGCTGCAACTGGGACGGCAGTGACCTAGAGGTGTTTGCCACTGGGCTGCGTAACGTGCAGGAACTAGCGTTCGATGATTTTGGGAACCTGTTCTCGGTGGACAACGATGGCGACATCCGCGAGGAACGCGAGCGGTTCGTGTACATCACTGAGGGGAGCGACTCCGGCTGGAGGTTGAACTGGCAGTTCAAGAAGGGCGGCTGGCCCGGCCGCACGCAGACGCCGGAGTATTGTCCGTGGATCGACGAAAAACTTTGGCTTCCGCACTGGCCCGGGCAGGCCGCCTACATCACGCCGCCGATGAGCGAATTCTCCGTTGGGCCGGGTGGCTTCAAGTACAATCCGGGCACGGCATTGAACGACCGCTACAAGGGCGCGTTTTTCCTGTGCGAGTTTCCCGTGCAAAAGGTGACCGCCTTCAAGACCGAGCCGAAGGGTGCCTATTTCAAAATGGTCGACGAACACATCTTCCTGTTTGGGATGATGGCCAGCGCGATCAACTTCGGGCCGGACGGGTCGCTGTACGTGGCCAACTGGGATGGCAAATGGCAGCCCAATGAACTTGGCAGCATTTGGATGGTCGATGACCCGGCGATCCGGAAATCGGAACAACGCAAACAGGTTGCCGAGTTACTCCGCGGTGATTTTGCCGATCAACCCAATTCGGATCTCGTTAATCTGCTTGCCCATGCGGATCAACGGATCCGGCTAGAGGCGCAGTTTGAACTGGCTAAGCGCAATCGGTTTGACGAGTTGCTGGGATTGGCAACCAATCCCAAGGGCGTCCGCCTTGCCCGCGTGCATGCGATGTGGGGCCTTGGCCAGCTGGCCTCAGACAACCAACGCGATAAGCGCTTGGTCAAGCGGTTGCCGTTTGCGGACAATGATCCTGAGATTCGCGCTCAGGCAGCCAAGCTGGCTGGCGTACGCGCATTGAAGGCCACCGCGCACCGGTTGGTGGAACTGCTTCACGACGAGAGTGCTCGCGTACAATTCCATGCCGCAATGGCGCTTGGCCAAGTGGGCAACAACAACAACACG
>CAJWPV010000367.1 GCA_913045395.1 uncultured Verrucomicrobiota bacterium
CGGCGCGCTTGTCAAAGCGGCCGGTGGCCTACTTCAGCGCGGAGTTTGGCTTTCACGAAACGCTGCCAATTGCAGCCGGCGGCTTGGGCATGTTGGCCGGCGACCACGCGAAGTCGGCCAGTGACCTTGGCCTTGGCTTTGTCGGCATCAGCCTATTTTACCGCGAGGGCTATTTTCAGCAAGCGATCAATGCCGAGAACTGGCAGACAGAATATTACAGCCAGCTTGACCCGCAAAATCTCCCGCTTGAGCCGGTGACCGGCGATGATGGTGAACCGCTGATTTGCACTGTGGAAATTGCTGCCGAGCCGGTGTCGTTCTGTGCTTGGGTGGCCAATGTTGGCCGTTGTCCCGTGTATCTGCTAGATACCAAACTGCCGATGAACCAACCGCATTTTCGCGACCTCACACAGCACGTGTACGGCGGCGATGACTCGACGCGTATCATGCAGGAAATCCTACTCGGTGCTGGTGGCGTGCGGCTGTTGCGGCGGCTCGGCGTGTCGCCGTCGGTGTTTCACTTGAACGAGGGTCATGCGGCATTTTTGGTCCTGGAACTGATGCGCGAGCGGATCGCCGAAGGGATAAGTTTTGACGAGGCACTAGCTGAAACGCGGCGGCAGTGCCTGTTCACGACGCACACGCCGGTGCCGGCAGGGCACGACCGGTTTAGCCACAAATTGATGAATTCTGCGGCGCGGCATTTTTCCGGCCAGCTCGGCGTCAGCGCCAACGAGTTGCTGGCGCTTGGCCGGGTGGATCCGGCCGATGCCGGCGAAGAATTTTGCATGACGGTGCTGGCACTCAAGGCGTCGCGAGCAGCCAACGGCGTGAGCGAACTGCACGGGCAGGTCAGCCGTGAGATGTGGCATGGCCTTTACCCAAACGGATCGGTGGACGATGTACCGATTGGTCACGTGACCAACGGTATCCACCTTGCCGGCTGGATGAAGGGGCCGGTGCGAAAGTTTTTGCGGCATAAGCTTAACCAAGCGGATTCGGGCGCGGACTGGGCGGAGGAATTGGCCAAGCCGGAGTTCTGGGCGCGTATGCAGGATGCGTCGTTCGTCAGCGACGAAGAGCTTTGGGCGCTGCGATACCGCCTGCGGCGCGAGCTGATCGAGTTCGCGCGGCGGCGGTTGCAGGATCAGGAGCACCGCTCGGAGCCGAAGGACTTTATTGCGTTCGATCACCTGCTCAACCCCGACGCGCTGACGATCGGCTTTGCCCGGCGCTTCGCCACCTACAAGCGCGCCCCGCTGGTCTTTGATCATTTCGAGAATCTCGTGAGCCTGGTTCGTGACCTGCGGCGGCCGGTGCAGTTTGTCTTCGCCGGCAAGGCGCATCCGCGGGACGATGAAGGCAAGCGGTTGATCCAAAAAATCATCCACATGAGCCGCCACTCCAAGCTGAGCGGGCACCTGGTGTTTCTCGAGAATTACGATGTGCACGTTGCGCGGCAGATGGTGTCTGGCTGCGATGTTTGGCTGAACAACCCGCGCCGGCCACTTGAGGCTTCCGGCACCAGCGGCATGAAGGCTACCTGCCACGGATGCCTGAACCTGAGCATTCTGGACGGCTGGTGGCGGGAGGGTTATGATGGCACGAACGGCTTTGCCATCGGCGCAGACGAGCATCCTGATAGTGTCGACGAGCAGGATCGGCTCGACAGCGAGAACCTGTACAAGGTCCTATCCGGCGAGGTGATTCCCTGTTTTTACGACCGCGACGAGAGCGGCATCCCGAGGGCTTGGCTTGGGAAAATCCGGCGGGCTATGGTCACGTTGGCGGCCCGGTACGACACCACCCGCATGGTGCGTGAGTACGCACAAAAATTTTATCTGCAGGAATGACCGACATCGGCAACAAGACTGGAGCATTGAGCGGCGAGCCGCGCGAATTGCGCTCACTCAACGCCGATGAAGCGGGGCGCATCCTCGTCGAGTGGGGGCACAAGAGCTATCGCGTGACGCAACTCCTCGGTTGGCTCTACAAAAAGCGGGCGAGCTCGATCGACGAGATGAGCGACTTGCCGAAGGGATTGCGCGACCAGCTCGCCGGCGCGTTTTTACTCAAGCCGCTCGAGTTGGCAAAAGAGCAGCGTTCACGGGACGGCACGGTGAAATTTCTCTGGCGCCTGGCGGACGGTGAATTGATCGAGAGCGTCTTGATTCCCGCATCCATCGGCAGGGACGGCAGCCAAAGCGATCGTCACACGCTCTGTGTCTCATCGCAGGTCGGCTGTGCTTACGGCTGCAAGTTTTGCGCGAGCGGTCTCATGGGCTACAGGCGCAACCTCGACGCGTACGAGATCGTGGACCAGGTGTTGGCTGTTGAGCGCTGGCAGTTGGCCAAGGACGGCGAGGCGCCCAAGCCGGAGGCGTTGGTGAACAATATCGTCATAATGGGCATGGGCGAACCGCTCGCCAACTACGCCAACCTCACCAGGGCGCTCGAGATTTTCAATTCGCCATGGGGGCTGAACATC
>CAJWPV010000368.1 GCA_913045395.1 uncultured Verrucomicrobiota bacterium
AAATTCCGAACCCGTTCGACGCCGTCGGCTATGCTGAACAGGCCGGACGAACCAAGCCGCCGTTCACGGTGGACGCCGCAAAGTTTAACATCCTTTGGGCCGGCCGGTTGACCGGGCAGAAGGGTGTCGCGCAACTGCTCGAGGTCATCGACCGAGTGAACCAATCGCACGCTGCCAAGGTCGAGTGGCACATCTGCGGCGAGGGCGAGTTAAGCGGCTTGGTTTCGGAGGCAGCGCGGTGGCACGAAAACGTCCACGCGCACGGCCACATCGATCGCCTGGCCATGTCGGCGGTGTACGCGAGCGCGGATCTGTTCATCAGCACCAGCCAGTGGGGCGAGACGTACGCCTACACGCCGCGCGAGGCCAACAGCCTCGGCGTGCCGGTGGTGGCGTTCGACATCTCCGGCTACAACGAAATCATCGAGGACGGCCGCAACGGCCGCTTGGCCAAGTCGGTCGATGAGTTCACCGCGCACGTGAAGTGGTTTGCGGATGGCAACCGGCTCGACGGCGACATCTGGGAGTACATTCGGGGGCGCACCGATCACGCCGCCACCTATGGGCAACTGCTCGGCTTTTTCCGCGACTGCCTTGCGCCCAGCGGCGAGCAGGGTTGAGTTGGGTGTGGGTTGACTTTAGCTTGGGTGCCGGGTGAGTCGTGAAACCGAACAACAAACGCCGCTGAAGGTAGGGATGATCTCGCTGGGGTGCGCCAAGAATCTCGTCGATGCCGAGGTGATGATGGGCTCGCTGCTGAAGGAGGGCTTCGAGATCACCAACGAAAATGCCGATGCCGACGCGCTCATCATCAACACCTGTTCGTTCATCGACGCTGCGCAGGAGGAAAGTGTCGATACGATCCTCGAGTCGGCGGAGTTTCGGGAGTACGCCAACAGCGTCCAGGCGCTGATCGTCTCCGGCTGTCTGTCACAGCGTTATCGGAAGGAGCTGCCCAGGCTGATGCCGGAGGTGGATGCGTTCATGGGCATCGACCAGGTCGAGCAGGTCGGCGACATCGTGCGGCAGGCGGTCGGCAATCGCGGATCGCGGCTTGGCCAAGCGACGGAAAAACCAAACGGCAACGAGACCGAAACCACCGCTGAGCCGCCGGGCGAGCCGTTGATCGACATCCACTCGCGGCCGGATTACATCCCGGCGTTCGAGACGCCTCGGCTGCGCCTGACGCCGGATCATTTTGCGTACGTAAAGATTGCCGAGGGGTGCAATCATCCGTGCAGCTTTTGCATCATCCCGCGAATGCGCGGCTCGCATCGCAGCCGGAGCCAGGCGGACATCGTGCAGGAGGCGCGGCAACTCGTCTCCGACGGGGTAAAGGAGCTGAACCTGATATCGCAGGACTCGACCTACTACGGCCTTGATCTGCGCCCCGGCCATCGGGAGAATATTTCGTCGCCGGAACGGTTCAACGCAGCGGCCAGCCAATTGCCGACGGATGCCTCGACGCTGGCGAGCTTGATTCGCGAACTAAACGGGATCGACGACGAATTCTGGATTCGCGTCCTCTACACCCACCCGGCGCACTGGACCGACGAAATCATCTCCGCCATTGCTGAGTGCGACAAAGTGGCCAAGTACGTCGATATGCCGCTGCAGCATATTCACGATGCAATGCTTGAGCGGATGAGGCGCGAAACCAGCGGGCAATACATTCGCGACCTGATTGGGCGCATCCGCGAAGGCATCCCAGGTATCGTGCTGCGGACGACGTTTATCGTCGGTTTCCCCGGCGAGACGGAGGAATATTTTGAGTCGCTGCTTGATTTCATGCGTGATGTGCGCTTCGAGCGATTAGGCGTGTTCACCTACTCGAAAGAGGACGGCACCAAGGCCGGCGCGATGGCGAGCCAGTTGACTGACAAGCAAAAGGAGGAACGCCGTGAACGCGCGATGGCGTTGCAGCTCGGGATCAGCCGCGAGATTGCGGCGGCGCAGGTTGGGCAAGTCAATCGCGTGCTCGTCGAGAAGCCGGCCGCCGCCGAGGAACTCCAGCAGGCTAAAATGAATTCATGGGAGCACGGCCACATCCGCTCTGAGGAAAGTAACGGCGTGATCGACCTTGGCCCGTACCTCATCGCCCGTGGCGTGGCCGATGCACCAGACATTGACGGCCGGGTGCTGGTGCGCGGTGACCTGCCGCTTGGCCAATTTGCCGACGTGCGCATCACTGGCCACACCGATTACGATTTGATCGCCGAGCCGGTTTAGCCGTGCTTGGCCAAGCGACACACTATGAACCTCCCAAACAAACTCACTGTCAGTCGACTGATCCTGACTGCGTTTTTCCTGGTGGCGTTGCTATGGGAGTTTCTCGAACACAGTCATGAAGGAACTCACTGGAACTTCACGGTGGCGTTATTTTTTTTCGTCGCGGCAAGCCTGACCGACATCTTCGACGGCATCATTGCCCGCCGCCGCAACCTGATCACCGACTTCGGCAAGCTGATGGATCCGCTGGCCGAC
>CAJWPV010000369.1 GCA_913045395.1 uncultured Verrucomicrobiota bacterium
GGTCGCATTGCTGCCTTGGCCGAGACGCTCAACTCGCCGGTTCGCGAGATTGAAAAGAAGATTGAGACGTCGCTTGGCCAGGTCAAAAAACTGGAGAAACAACTGAAGGCCCTCCGGCAAAGTCAGGCGGCCGGCATGACCAGGGAGCTCCTGTCCCGGGCCGAGACGATCGGTGGTGTGCGGGTTGTCACGGCCAACCTTGGCCAAGCGGACGGGGATTATGCCCAAGCCGTGGTCGATGCATTGAAGGGAGAATTCGAGGGCGTCATCGTACTGGGCGCGTCTTCCGGCGGGCGAGTGGTGCTACTGGCCAATGTTGCCGATTCGCTGACAGATCGCATTGAGGCCGGGAAGATCATCCAGGTGATTGCCCCCGTCGTCGGCGGTAAGGGCGGTGGAAAACCGACGCAGGCCCGTGGTGGCGGCAAGGACGCCTCCAGGGTGGACGAGGCCTTGGCCAAGGTGGCCGGACTGGTGGCGGCGGGATGATTTTTATGGGATGACTGCCTCTCTTTCATTGACGCGGCCAACGGCTTGGCTTGAAACTTGGTCAATCGGACGGGGGGCCCCGACTTTTTTTTGATATTAGTGAAGAAAGGAGTTCAGTTCATCCGGGGATGCCTGCTTGTGTGCAGTATCTTCGCGTTCCATGGCCAGGTGGCCGCACAAACCATCAAGTCGGTGGCCATCGATTTCCAGATCCTAACCGAGACCAGGCCGATAGCCCACGAACCGGGCACTTTGCTTTACGAGAGTGGCACCTTTTCCCTGCAAAACAAGTATAACACGGTCACTGTCCATGGGCTTGGACTGGATTTGCCGGAGGGCACCTCGGAAGTAACCTGGTCGGTCGAGTTCCTTAACCTCGGCGTTGGTCGTGCGGGCCTGTTGCTTTACGACCCCCCGACTATCGGGAAAAGTCACGACGACTTTTGGGAAAAGGTAAACGATGATTGGGAACTAAGTTCAACCGAGTCTGGCTCCAACTTTGGCGCACGACTGGCTGGGGTGCCCATGGGCAAGGACGACGATACAATAATTTACGAAAATGCTGAGACTTCGCTTGGCAAGGTTTACCTTTCCTCAAGGGAGATCGCGGACACGGTGGTCTTAGACGGGGACAACAGCGAGTTGACTGCCATTCAGTTCGAGTACTACGCCGCCCTATCCCCGTTCGGCGACATACCCACAGGCAAGGTTCGCATCTACCTTAACGACGGCGAGAGCCATGCAACGGCGGAGGTGCCGGTGGATCCCCGGGGAGAAATGGAACTGCAACTCGGCGGCTTGGTGGTGTACGACAATCCGCGCGGAGTCATGGACGACATCCAACTTGCCAGCGGCGGGATCGGCGACGAGTTCACACTCGACGGCAGCCAGAGGATTATCAACCAGATTCAGTTCGAGTATTTCGCTGCGTTGAATCCGTTTAAGTCCGACCAGAAAGGCGTGCTGCATGTTTACGCCAACAACGGCCCGGTGACAGGGGAGGGCAGCCCGAAAAAACCGGGCGATCTTTTGTTCGAGAGTGATGCCTTTTCGCTTCGAGCCGGATACAACATGGTCACGGTAAGCGACCTTCGCGTGCGGGTGCCCGAGGAGATCACATCGGTGACCTGGGTCCTCGAGTTTTCTGGTCTAACCGATATCGGAAAAGTTGGATTGCTCCTTCACGACGAACCGGACAGCGGAGCCAGCGCCGGGACTTATTGGCTCAACGCCGGGACGCAAGCGGCGCCGGACTGGCAGTTGCAAACCCCAGCCAACGGCCGTGGAAACTTCTCCGCCCGTGTTGCCGCTCAAACTCCGCCACCGTTGAGCTTGGCGGTCGGCAGCGTGGTTTATGAGATGGGCGAACCGATCGAGGTCACTTTCAGCAACGGCCCCGGCAATCCCAAGGACTGGGTCGGCATCTATCCGCCGGACATGATCCCCGGGTCTGCCGCGGCTCCGGCCTGGGCCTACGTGAACGGCTCCAAGTCGGCGGGGCAGGGTCTCACCGATGGAACACTCGTGTTCGATGCCGTGTTGCAGCCCGGTAACTACATGGCGCGGTTTTTCGAGGATGACGGTTACACACAGATGGCCAGCGTGAGCTTCTCCATCGCGGAGCCGCCCAGCGTCTCCGTAGGCAGTGAGGCATACCTTTCAGGTGAGACCATCACGATTCATTTTTCCAACGGCCCCGGCAATCCGAAGGACTGGATCGCAGTTTACCGGCCCGACATGATTCCCGCCAAGGTGCCCAGCCTATTGTGGGCGTTTGTCAACGGAACACAGATCGCCGGCGAGGGGCTTGTTTCCGGCTCCGTCAGTTTTGCTGCCGGCTTGCCGGCGGGCGAGTATGTCGCGAGATACCTCGAGAACGACGGTTACAACCAGTTGGCCGAAGTGTCGTTCAACGTGACGGACAACACCGCACCGGTGATCACGTTGAAGGGGGAGCAGAGTGTTACGGTTAATGTTGGAGAAA
>CAJWPV010000370.1 GCA_913045395.1 uncultured Verrucomicrobiota bacterium
GGGAGCCGCGCGATGACGACACCACTCCGCCAACGCATGCTTGAAGATCTCCAACGCCACAACTATGCCACCGGGACGCAGCGGGCCTACATCGACCAGATTGCCCGCTTGGCTCGGCACTTCGGAACTTCGCCCGAACACTTGACGCGCCAGCAGTTGGACGAGTTTCAGGAGGAACTGATCCGCCAAGGCGTCGGTGAGTCACGACTGAAGCAGACCGTGGCGGCGCTGCGGTTCTTGTATACCAAGACGCTCGGCAGGGATTGGGAGATCCAATCAGCCTCCTTTCCCAAGCGGCCCAAGCGTCTTCCGGTCGTGCTCACTTTGAAAGAAGTAGCGTGGCTGCTGGCGGCCGCATATCCGGCCAAGCTGCGCATGTTGTTCACCACGATGTATGGCTGTGGCCTACGGATCTCCGAGGTGGCGCGACTGGAAATCCGCGACATCGATAGCCAGCGGATGACGATACACATTCGCCAGGGCAAGCGACGCAAGGACCGCTATGTCCCGTTGGGCCGTTCGCTGCTTACGCAACTCCGCGACTACTGGCGAGAGGAACGTCCGGCAGAGTTCCTGTTTCCCGGCAACCAGGCGAACCACTCCATACAAGTCGGTACGGTGAGGCATGCCTTTCGCCGCGCCAAGGAGGTAGCGGGGATCGATAAACCGTGCGCGACCCATTGCCTACGGCACAGCTATGCGACCCACTGCCTGGAGGCCGGCATGGAGTTACGCACTATCCAGCAGGTCTTGGGGCATACCAGCGTCGAAACCACGGCGATCTATACACACGTTACGGGCCGCACAACGCGCGCCGGAGACACCTTTCCCGATCTTTTGGCCGACGATCGTTGAGTCGCCGATAGCAGACAGGTCATGCCACGACCTGCCTGGGAAATCGCCGACATCTTCACTCGCTACGGTCATGCATTTCAAACGCAGTACGGGCGGTGGCTGACGCCCTTACATCGCTTGGTGTTCCGGGCGCTGGCTTTCTGCCGCACGGCGCGGCTGGGTGGTCATGTGATGAAGTGCAATGACTGCGGCCACCAGAAGCCGGCCTACAACTCGTGCCACAACCGGCATTGTCCCAAGTGCCAGGCCGGTTTGCGAGCCCAATGGTTTGAAGACCGCCAGCAAGAGTTGCTCCCGGTGGAGTATTTTCACGTGGTCTTCACGCTGCCTGATGCGTTGGGACCCTTGGTCCTACAGAACAAGAGGTTGATCTACAACTTGCTGTTTCGGGCGACGGCCGAAACGCTCTTGCAGGTGGCCGCCGATTGGAAAGGGCTGCGGGCCAAGATCGGGTTCTTCGCCATCCTGCATACCTGGGGACAGAAGCTCGACTTGCACCCGCATCTGCACTGCGTTGTTCCTGGTGGAGGGCTCTCGCTGAACGATCAGACGCGATGGGTGAACTGTCCTCGCGGATTCTTTCTCCCGGTGAAAATGCTCAGCCGGCTCTTTCGCGGCAAGTTCCTGGCGCTCTTAAAAGCGGCTCATCAGCGAGGTGAGTTGACACTCACCGGCCGATTGCAAACGCTCGCTTCACGAGCGGCCTTCAACTCCTGGTTGACGCCCCTCTATCAGAAGGAATGGGTGGTGTACGCCAAGCCACCATGGAACGGCCCGAAGCAGGCACTCAAGTATCTGGCCCGTTACACGCATCGAGTGGCTATCGCCAACAGTCGCCTGGAGTCAATCGACAACGGCCAAGTCACCTTCGGCTACAAAGATTATCGGCGGCAGCATCGACAACGGACGATGACGCTGGCCGCGACCGAATTCATTCGCCGCTTCCTGATGCACGTCGTGCCGCGAGGATTCATGCGGATTCGTTACTACGGTTTTCTGGCCAACACCCATCGCAACAAGCAACTGGCCAAGATCCGCAAGCTGCTTCACGTCTCGCCACCGGCGGCAGACTGCCAACCGCAGGAGTGCCAAGATGAGGAAGCTCGTCAACCCGAGGACAACCGCTGTCCGCAATGCCGCCGAGGCACAATGTTTCCGACCGAGCGGGCGCCCCGACCAAGACTCTGCGAAATCCTCGACCTCCCGCTGATGGCACCCACATGACCGCCAACGCTCCTTCGACTCAGCCTCGACGACAACTTAAAACAGCCGATCCAACTTCGGCGCCGCTCAGCGTCTGCGCAATCATCGAAAAACTGTTGCTCTGGCGACTCGCATTGACCTCCAACTCCGCCTTGATGAATCAACTTCTCTGCCTTCACCACTCCTTGCACCCGCCTCAAGCGGCGTGACCCGCGGTGTCCGCCCGGCGGACACCCAAGCAATCCGCATAGCAAGGCCCGTTCAACGGGTTCTTTCCGGACGGCTCCCTCGCGAACTTGAGTCGCGCCACGCGACGACATCCTCAACCTCAATCCGACTCTCTTGCATCCGGAAAGAACCCTAAACGATCGCGCGCCGTCCGG
>CAJWPV010000371.1 GCA_913045395.1 uncultured Verrucomicrobiota bacterium
CACGGCCGACGACGTGGCGGGTGAGTGGAACCGGCCTTACAGTCGCGAACAGGCGGTGTTCCCGGTGACGGGATTGCGGGAGCAGAAATACTGGCCGCCGGTCAACCGCATCGACAGCGTCTACGGCGACCGGAACCCGGTCTGCACCTGCGAAGGGATGGGCGCCTACGCGGAGTAGGCCAGGTGCCTGGCCAAGGGCGTCACTCCAAAATCACACGAAAGTATTTCCACGCCTCCACGGGATCGGCCGGGAACGGGCTGGAGGCGTCTTCGAGAGCCTGCCAGCTTTTCAGGTCGGTGCTGGACTGCAGCACGCCTCCGCCAACCCACTCGACGGTTAATTCACCGTTACCGCCCCGCGCAACAGAGAGGACCGTAGGATCGTTCACCTCGTTGACCGTCAATGTGAATGCTCTCGAGTCCTGATCCACTCCATCGCTGACAGAAATGGTGATGACAGCCTCGCCGTGGGCATTTGCGCTGGGCGTGATGGTCAATGTTCGCTCGGAGCCGTATGGATCAATGGCAATCCCTTCCACAGGCAACAGCGCCAGGTTGGATGATTCAGCGCTCATCTCGAGCTGGGATGAACCCAACTCGAGGTCATCGATCAGGACAACCACTTCCCCTGTTCCATTCTCATTAACGGTCAAGTCATCGATCGGTTCGATGGTTGGCGGCGAGTTGTAGAGCTCACCATCGATCTTCAGATTTTTGTATATTGCAACCTTGTTCCCCTCCTCCCATAAGCTGTCCCAGTAGCCAAAATAACCGAACCGATGCTTGCTTCCCTCCGGCATGGGCAGGTTGGTGAGCAGGACAATCTCACGAGTGAACTCGACGATTTTTGTTGTGCGCGAGAACACGGTCGCCGTGATTCTTGCCGTGACATCCTCGAGAGCCGCCTTGTCCTCCTCCGTCGGGGCGGAAAACGCCAATTCCATCCTGACCCACTTGGAACCGTCGTACGACCCCTTGCCAGACAAGGCGGAATCGATGGCCGCCCGTGCAGGCGAACCGTCCAAATCGAACAATCCGTCGAGCGACCGGTTGGCATCGGGGTCATCAGTCAGAAAAGAAACCGTGCCCACCTGAAAACCGTCATAATGATTGAGCGTAAAAGAGATGCCGATACCGGACTCGGAATCCAACCAGCCGATCACGCCGCCGACACCATCGTAAATGTCCTCAGCACCGACAAGCATGATCTCGTCGGAGACCGTGTACACGCCCGTGCCGGGTTGATGCCGCTCCGAGTACCATGCAGCACACAAAGCCGGGTTCGTGTACTTGCCGGCTTGTGCCATCTCGAGATAACCGAGCGGCCAACGGCCATTACGCGTCGCCACAGTCAAATCGATCTCGGCGCCACCTTCGTTGAGCTTGTTTTCGATCTTGGCCAAATGTTTGAGATCCTTTCCACCGTTCACGAGAACCGGCTTGGCCATGAGCGTCGCTACCCCGGCGAGCAACCCGGCAGCAAAACAACTAAGCTGTTTCAATTTCATGGAAAAAAGTCAACACGCCTGAACTTGGCGGCTCGGCGAAACTATTCAGCGGCAATAGTCCCGTCAAGCGGCCTTGACCAGGGGCTTGGCCAAGCGCGAAATATCACCTGCCCAAAAAACGCTGGAACGACCCGCCGAACAGCCCCTCGACATCACGCTCAATCTCCACCTCGCTTGGCTCCCAGCCGGTTGCGGCCAGGTTCAGGTATTTCTCCCTCAGCACGCCGGCGATGATCTCCCGTGAGTGGTCCCACTTGTAAATAATCTGGTCAAGCACGCGGGCGTCAGAGTGCTGCGCGGTGAAACTCATGCCGATCAGGTCGAGCCGCATGCGCGTCATCTCCTCGATCACATTCGGAACGTTCGTGAACCACCAGCAGCCGAAGATGTGCAGATTGCGGAACTTGCGGGCAATGACGCACAACTCATGCTGACTCTCGCGAGACAGCACCGTGCAGAGGAACTTGTTGTCGGGATGGCCAGAGCAAAGGTTCTCAAGACTGGCCAGGTCCGGCTTGCCGACACCGTCGCCGGCCAGTTGCATTGCAGCGTTCACGCCGCGCTTAACACCTATCATCAGCGCAAAAGGCAGGCCGCTCTCCCTGCAGAACGGCAGTATCGCCCCATCGATCAGAGTCGAGCATTGCGTGTCGGCCGGGTACTCAAACGCCGGCGGCAGCGACACCATCACGTACAGGGCGTCCATGCGCTTGGCCCAGTCGCGCAGGAACCGCTGCACCTCCTCCATCGTTCTGCCGGAGAAATCCGCCTGCACCTCATAGCCGGCCCCGGCCAGGCGCAGCGCAGTGGCATCCCAATCGAGCAGAAGCGGGTCAATCCGCAGCGCGGAGCTAAACCGTGCATCTCGCTCGAATCCGGCGTCCCACAGGGGCGTCTCCAGCTCGTCGAATGGCGAGTTGGTCATGCAA
>CAJWPV010000372.1 GCA_913045395.1 uncultured Verrucomicrobiota bacterium
TGATTTCAGCGAAATTGCGATGCCGTCCCCGGCTCATTTGCGCGGTGAAAACTGGAGGGATTTTCAAGCCTGTTCACATCTGTTGGTGGATCGGCTTCTGGCGGTTCCGGTCGGGGGTGTGCGTCTGCAAAATATGATTCGTCAACTGCCGGACAACCTGAATTGGCAGACCAGTTTTTTGAAGGTTTACGGCGACTTCTTCGCCGACATGTTGGTGGTGGAGAAATGGTGGGCGGTAACGATCGTGCAGTTGACCGGCCAAAATCAATACCAAAACTGGACGCTGCTCGAGGCGGTGGAGAAGTTCGAAAACCTACTCAAGCTGCCGGCCGAGGTACGCCTGAACGCCGCCGACTCGCCGCTTGAGGCGGAGGTCACGCTGCAGCAGGCGATTCGCGGCTGGGACTTTGCCGTGCAGAAACAAACGCTCCAGCAGAAGATCAACCAACTGCTGATCGCCCGGTTGAAGATGCCGCAGCAACTGCTACCATTCGTGAATGAGTACAGTCGTATCCTGCAGAACTATGTCGCGACGCGGCAGCGGATCGAATCGTTCAAGCCGCGCCGGGGGCGGGGGCGGCCAAGGCTCGCGCCGGTGGTCGAAGAAGCCGTGCGCCAACTCGATTCGGTGGATCGGCGGCTAGTCTTGTTCAAGCCGGAACCGAAAACATCCCAACCGGCTCCGGCGGCGTCTCCGCGAAACTGATTTTCATGCCGAGCGAATCCAACGAGGCCAAGGCCGAGCGCACCGCAAGAATCATTGACGGCTTGCAAGCAGCCTATCCGGATGCGCACTGTGAACTCGATCACCGCAGTCCGCTCGAGCTACTGATCGCAACGATTCTCTCCGCACAATGCACCGATAAACAGGTTAACATCGTCACCGCTAATCTGTTCAAAAAATATCGCCGAGCCGATGATTACGTCGTCGTGCCGCTCGAGGAGTTGCAGGAGGATATCAAGCGGATCGGCCTGTTTCGCAACAAGGCCAAGAGCATTCAAAACTGCTGCCGCGCCCTGGTCGAGTCGCATGGCGGCAAGGTGCCGGCGATGATGGATGCGCTCGTCGCCCTCGCCGGGGTGGGGCGTAAAACGGCCAATGTGGTGCTGGGCAATGCCTTTGGCATCAACGAGGGTATCGTCGTCGATACCCACGTGGGGCGCTTGGCCAGGCGGCTTGGTTTGACGGCCGAAAAGACGCCGGAGAAGATTGAACTCGCGCTACAAAAACTCGTGCCGGTTGCCGACTGGACAATGCTCAGTCACTGGCTGATTTTTCATGGACGCCGCCGTTGCTCTGCGCGAAAGCCGGAGTGTCCCGAATGCGAAATCGCTCCGCTTTGCCCGTGCGGCAAAGACGGCGAATATCGCGAATGAAAACCGGCAGCCAAGCGTTGCAGGTCTGGCAAAGCCAGGCCGGATCACCGGCGTGGAACATGGCCGTGGATGAACTGTTGCTCCGCCACGCCGCCGCGCTTGGCCAAGCGATGTTGCGTTTTTATTCGTGGGATCAGCCGTCGTCGTCGTTCGGGTATTTCCAGCGTTTCGCTGATGTGAACGTGTTGACCGATCTGCGACCGATCCTTCGCCGTCCTACTGCCGGAGGACTGGTGCACCACGGAGAGAACGAGTGGACGTACAGCTTGGTCTTTCCTCCGACTCACCCGTGGTGGGAACTCAAAGCCGACGAAAGTTACCACCACGTTCACGTCTGGGTTCGTCGGGCGTTTAAGGATTGCGGTGTGGCGACCGAGCTTTGCACTGAGGCACGCCCGGCCGGGCCGGGGCAATGTTTTGTCGGGGCCGAAAAAAACGACCTACTCCACTGCGGAAACAAAATCGCTGGAGCCGCCCAGCGCCGCAACCGTGATGGCCTGCTGATCCAAGGCTCCGTCCAAGCCAAGGCTACCGGCATTGATCGAAAGGCATGGGAGAGCGCAATGTTGGCGGAAAGCGAATGGATCGAGTGGCAACCAAAAGATGCTTTCCTCGGCGAAGTGGACACCTTGGCCAAGCGCAAATACGAGTCGGCTACCCATAATCAGAAGCGATAGCATCCGTCACACCATAAATCAGTACAGGGACATGACTGGTTGGAGACTTACCCTGTAGAGCCGATGATGTGATTATCTTTATGACTTGAATAACTAATCGACATAAAAAATATGGCCCGAAAGAGGAAGAACGTCCGTAACCGGTGGAGGCAAGGTCGTTAGACCCTTTGGGGCCTGTATGATTTATGCCAACCGCTTGGTTTAGTGGCGCTTGACTCGGGGGCCTTTGGGGGTGTCCTCGATGGTCCAGCCTTGGGCGGCGAGTTCGTCGCGGATTTGGTCGGAGCGAGTAAAGTCTTTGGCCTTGCGGGCGGCTTGGCGTTCCTCGGCGAGGGCGATGATTTCCGCCGGGGCTTCCTCTTCGTCCGACTCGATGCCAAGG
>CAJWPV010000373.1 GCA_913045395.1 uncultured Verrucomicrobiota bacterium
TCAAGCCGATGTTATTCACAGCCGCTTGGCCAAGCGGGATCAGGCTTGGGCGGCGACGGGCGACAGTTCCGGCTCGAAGGCGATCCGCTTGGCATCGCCCCAGAGGCCCTCGAGGTCGTAGAGCTCGCGGAATTTGTCGTTCATCACGTGGACGAGGACGTCGATGAAATCGAGCACCACCCACGGTGTCACGCGGGCGCCATCGGTCGCAAAGGGACGGGTGTCGTGTTGTTCCCTCAGTTTCTCGGTGATCTCGTCGACAATGGCGCGGAGGTGCGGCTCGTTGGTGCCGGTGACGATGACGAAGAAGTCGGCCACGGAGGAGAGTTCCCGGAGATCCAGCAGGGTGATGTTCTCGGCTTTTTTGTTGTCGGCAAGCCGGGCGCAGGTGAGTGCGAGCTCTTTGGATTCCATAAACGCGGGGTGGCGGAACCAAGCGCTTGGCCAATGGCCGCCACATGGGTGGAGGCTAGTCCAATACCGGTTTTTGTAAACCGCAAACTGGCCAAGCGAGGCCGCCGCCGCGCATTTCAGGCATTAATTGCCCGCGGCCTTGAGTTCCTCGGCCATTTTGCCGCCGTGTTGGCGGAGCAACACTTCGATGTCGGCACTCAGGGTAACGTCCAGCGGCGTGTTGCCCCACTTGTCGCGGGTGTTGGGGTCGGCGCCGTTTGTTTTTATTGCGGATGGGGAATTGGCAGGACTATTGAATTTCACCCGGCGCGACGGCGCGGTGTTCCCTGGTACTGCGGTAGGCGGCCTCGACGAGGGCCATGGTGTTGAGGTTGTCGCGTGCGCCGATGGCCGGTTCTTCGCCGGTCTCGAGTGCGATCAGCAATTGCGCCATGGTGCCGATGAAGGCGTCGGGGAACCAACTCTCGGGCCAAGTGGGCGAGTGGAACTCGGAGTCGCCCTTGGCCGCGTAGGTAATCGTCGACGGCGTGGTGTACGGATCTTGGCACCAGCCGATGTTGCCCTTGGCCAAGCCGTCGAGGCCCTCGATGCGCCACTCGATGCCGATATCGGCCGGGGCGCCTTCGCGGCCGGGGCCAGTCCATGTGTCGTCAATGGCGATGGCGCGGAGTCCGCCGGCATACTCGAGAATGTAACTGGCGATACCGTCGCTGTGTGGAAACTGGGTGCGTGGATCGGTGCGAACGGTGCAGTAGATGCGCTCTGGATCACCAAACCAGTAGCGGAAGGTGTCCATGTGGTGAATGGACATGATGCGCAACGTGACCCAGCCCTGGCGTTCCTGCCACGGCATCCAGTGTGGGATGCCACGCATGATGATGGTGGCCAGCACGGGCTCCCCGATGGTGCCGTTGTCCAGAAGCGTCTTGGCAGCGCGCACCGATTGATCATAGCGCATGTTTTGGTTCACGGCCAAGACGATGCCGGCTTTCTCGCAGACTTCGACTGCCTCCACCGCTTCAGCATAATTACCACCAAGTGGCTTCTGCGCGAGGATACCCTTAGCTGTGCCGCGTTCACAGGCGGCCTTAATGACATCAAGTTGATTGTCGGGTGGTACTGCAATGTCGAGCACTTCGATCGACTCGTCATCGAGGAGTTGATCGATTGAATCGTAGACGCTACCGATTTTGTGTTGCTCGGCACACTTGGTGGCATTGTCCTTGGTACGCGAGGCAATGGCGACAGGGTTGAAACCTGCCTTGCCGTAGGCGACCAGGTGACAGTCGCTCATGATAAAGCCGCTGCCAATACAACCAATGCGCCAATCTTTGCGCTCGGGGATGGAAGAGTGAATGTTAAGCTCCATGTCTTATTGGTCTTTTCCGGTGCCAACAGTTTCGTCGTTCGCGGGATCCCAAAAGTCCGTTCCGGCTTCGAACAATTTTAAACCCATTTCCTTGATCGCGCTGTCGGGGAGTTTTTCCAGCGGCTCATAAAATGGATGGTGTGATTCCTTGTATGGATTGTTGTGCTTGGTGTTGTAGCAGCAGAGGAGTGACCAGCGTGGACTCTCAGAGGTGTTCTGGTCGGAGCGATGCAGTGTGTTGCTGTGAAAGAAAAGCGTATCACCCGGCTCGAGTTCGACATAAACAAGGTCCATCACTCTAGCCGCAGGCTCGACACGTTCAGGGTCTGCGCCGGTTTGATCGCCGAAACGACCGTGCTCGATGCGCCCCATCTTGTGCGAGCCTCTTAACACCTGCATACAGCCGTTGGCCTTGGTGTTGGGGTCAATCGCAATGAAAGCCGAGGCCATGTCAGGATAGAGGCAGCCATTCTGGTACCAGTAACCGTAATCTTGATGCCAGCTCCACGCGCCGCCGGTTCGCGGGCGTTTGATGCTCATCTTGCTGTGGTAATGATACACCTCGTCTCCAAGCAGTGCTTCTGTGGCATTAACGATGCGTTCGCAGCGGGCGATGGAGCCCCAAATATTCTCGCCTGCCTTGTTCCAGAGTA
>CAJWPV010000374.1 GCA_913045395.1 uncultured Verrucomicrobiota bacterium
CCGCCCTTGATCGGCTGCCTGAAATCAATCTCGCCCAGTTTTTCGGTCGTGCTGCCGCCCTTCTTCGGCCAATGCCAACCAAGATGCCATTTGCCAATCATGCACGTGGCGTAGCCTTGCGCGCGAAACATTTCCGGCAACGTAAGGCGGGCATCGGTGATGAGCGGGCGCTCCCATTTCCCCACGATGCCGCGCTTGAGACGGCTGCGCCAATTGTATCGTCCCGTCAGCAGTCCGTAACGCGTGGGCGAGCACACGCCGGACGTTGAGTGCGCGTCCATGAAGCTCATGCCTTCGCTGGCGAGCCGGTCAATGGCCGGTGTCTTAAGGCCCATTTTCGTATTGAAAGCGGAAACGGAGTCGATTCCCATGTCATCGCCCAGAATGACGATGACATTGGGCTGAGGCGCGGCAGCGGCTCCGAAAGCTCCGATCAGAACAGCCGCCGTGATGGCTAATGTGGTGGTGTGCTTCATGGTTGCTCGATATTGATAGTCCGTCCAGGCAACGAGGGCGAGTGGATTTCGTGGATTGTTCCGTCCTTGCTTTCGACGACATAAACGCCGCCGATCCTCGCGTTGATTTTTGTCGTAGCGCCGGGTTTCACTACCGTCGGGCTTCGTCCTCGGCGGCCCTGTGGGGTGATGGGGTATACCATAATATCCGTGCCCATCTTGTTGGCAAAAACGATCGGCGTGGGGAAACGGCCACTGTTGGGGTTCGAGTGCACCGCTGGCACCATTTGCAGCCCGCGGCGAGGATGAGTTTTTAAAAGCCGAGCGGTGAGTGATTTCACCAATCCCTCCGGCGCGTCGTCGATGATATTCACTGTCTCGAAATGATTCTCGCGATGCTCATACAGCTCACGCGCGGTCACCTCGCCCGTGCCAAAGTCGCGCCATTCGACAAACCGATGTTCGTCGGTACGCATGGCGTAGCCCATGTACTCGATGCCATCGTGTTTGCGGTAGTATTGGCTGTGCGCGATACGGTCTGCTTTGGCAGCGGGGTTGTTCAAGAGTGGCAACAAGCTTGAGCCTTCGACGAAGTCTGGCGTGTCGATTCCCGCCAGGTCGCACAGTGTCGGGAAAATATCCAGTAACTCCACCGGCGTGTCGGTCAACTGGCCGGCGGTCTTCAGCCCGGGCGCGGCTATGATAAACGGCACGCGTGTGTCGATCTCGTAATTGCTCATCTTGCCCCAGCCGTTGTACTCGCCGAGTTTCCAGCCGTGATCGCTCCACAGCACAATGATAGTGTTGTCCGCGAGTCCTTCCTCATCCAGCGCCGCGAGGATGCGGCCAATCTGCGCGTCCACAAACGATACGCTTGCGTAATAGGCATGCATCAGCTGCCGCGCCTGCGCCTCGGGGATGCGACGCTTGTCCCACGGCTTCGGGAAATCAATGAGGTCCACGTAATGCGTCAGCTCGTAGCTGTTGGATAGCGCGTATGGAGGCGTGTTGGCGTTCACCTTTCCGTCGGTGATGACCGGCAGTTTTTTTGGGTCGTACAAATCCCAATACTTCTTCGGTGCAATCCACGGCAGGTGCGGCCGGATAAAACCCATCGCAACAAAAAACGGCTGTTTCGTTTTGCCGAGCCGCCGCAGGTCGCCAATTGTCAGGCTCGTGTTTACGCCATCGACGAGCTTGTTTCCGTCAACATTCGTCGCAAAGGAGCCGGGCCCGCGCAAATTATTCTTCCGCCAATCTTGCGACGGCAACTTTGCCTGTGCCGCGCGAATCTGTGCCGCCACGCTCCGCGGATACCCTTGCTGCGCGGGCACTCGCCGAATCGGCTCGCTCCACGACTGCGGATCTGGCGTGGGATTGTGATAAATTTTCCCGTGACTCACCGCCGTGTAGCCGTGCCTGCGTAACCATTGCGGCAGCGTCATCGCCTCCGGTTTAGCCTCGCGAAAATGAATCGGCAAAGTCCACACTCCAAGCGTATCCGGCCGCAACCCCGTCATCAGGCTCGCCCGCGAAGGATTGCAAACGGCCACCTGGCAATGCGCCTGCCCAAACCGCACCCCGCGCTTGGCCAAGCGGTCCAAATTCGGAGTCACCGCAACCTTGTCGCCATAACACCCAATCGACGGCCGCAAGTCATCAACAGCGATGAAAAGAATATTCGGATTGGGCGCGGCGGCCGCAGCAATGGTGCCCAACAACAGGGTGGCGGCATATTTTGTAGAACAATGGAGACTCATCTTTTTGCCGGATGGAAAATTTGCAGGATTAAGGTTTCCATGGATCCTTCGTTTTGTTCAACCAAGGCTGGAGTTCTGTCTCGATGAGTTGCTTCACAAGGTTCGGTCGCTCGGCCGCGATGTTTTTCAACTGCCATGGGTCGGACTGGTTGTCATGCAGATAGCGTTGCTCCGTGCCGTCCTTCTGTTTCTGGATTCGCAGGGTGTA
>CAJWPV010000375.1 GCA_913045395.1 uncultured Verrucomicrobiota bacterium
ACGCTTTTTGCATGGTGATGCAACCGGTGGCCACAGTCAGCGCGGCGGCGCTCAAAAAACAAATCGGCAGCGGCGCCAAGCCAAGGCCGCCAGCGATCACGGCGAAGGCAAAAAAGGCCAGCGCCCGAAAACCTTTTTGCCGGCGATCCACGCTGGGTACCTCGGTGGCATCGAGTCGCAGGAGGTTGGTGTCATGCTGAAGTGATTGGAGTCGTTCCTCAGTGCCCTGCACAAGCAACAGATCCCCGGCGCGCAGCCGTATGGCACCCAGTTTACTACCAAGCGACTGGCCATGGCGGTAAATCGCCAGCACCGCAAGGCCGAACCGCTGCCGGAACTCGGTCTCCTTGAGTGTGCGGCGGATGAGCGTGGACTTTGACGTGATCAGCAACTCGGCAATCTTCACCTCCTCAGTCTGCAACGCCTCGTCCTCCAGCTTGGTCTCGGCATGAATCTCGATGCCGCTGGCGTCCTTCACCGCCATCAAGTCCTCCATGCCACCGGAGACCAGTAAAACATCACCCTCCTCGATAACAGACCGGATGTTTGGAACAAAACTGCGTTTCTTGCGCAGAACCTTGACGATTCGAAACTCCATCTCCGCCAGCGACGACTCGAACACGTGCTGGCCGATCAGGCTCGAACCCGGCATCACGACGATCTCCGAGAGGTACTCGCGAATGTTGAAATCCTCCGCGAGGCTCTCCTCTGGATAATCCGGGAGCAACCGGCGCCCGAAAAGCATCAGGTAGGCGATGCCCACGCCCATGATCAACAACCCAACCGGCGTGATCTCGAACAGGCCAAGCGGCCGATATATCTTGAGGTCATTCTCCTTGGCATACTGCAGGTAGTCGGCGGAATCGATTGCTCTGTCGCCGTTCAAGTCGGTGCCACCGTTGGCCATCCACTTGGCTAAGTCGGCTTCGTGCTGCTTGGCGATCTCGCCGCTGACGGCGACATTGGTCGAAGTGCCGATGAGCGTGCAGGTGCCGCCGAGGATCGACGCAAAGCAAACCGGCATCAGCAGCTTCGATGGGCTGGTCTTGAGCTTGCGCGCAATGGACATCGTCGGGCCGATGAATAGCGACGTAACCGCCGTGTTGTTCATAAACCCGGACAGGCCCCCGACGACCGACATGGTCGTCAACTGCAGCTTGCTGACACTCCCCCCCGCAACCCTCAACAGCCAGGCGGTAACGGCGTCAAGCACGCGGCCCTCAATTAGCGCGCCGTTGATCAAAAAGATCGAGCCGAGGATGATGATGATCTGCGAACTGAAGCCGGCGAACGCCTCGGTCGGTTCTAGTATCCCGGTCAGCACCAACGCCAGCAGGAGAAATATCGTGACCAAGTCCACCGGCTGCGCCCGCGTGGCAAACAACCCCACGGCAGCCAGTAGCAATCCCAGTACGATACCAATCTCTAGTGTCATTCCCCCGGTTCCTCTCCGGACGCCCGCTTCGCTAGTGCAGAATGGCCGCCTGGGCAATGTTTTTGTCACCGGTTGGCCAGGATGCATTCCGGGTTGATTTCAGCCGCATAAGCATCAACCCTCCCCGAGCGCTCATGAAGATTAGAAAAATCAGCGTCTTTCAGGTTGACTTGCCGCTGCACGAGGGCAGCTATAACTGGTCCGACGGCAAGTCGGTGCAGGTGTTTGACAGCACGGTCGTGCGGATCGAGACCGACGAGGGCATCACCGGCCACGGCGAGGTCTGCCCGCTTGGCCCGGTTTACCTCCCGGCCTACGCCGAGGGTGCCCGCACCGGCATCCAACTGCTCGCGCCAGCGCTGCTTGGCCAGGACCCAACGCAACTGTCCAAACTCAACTGCCACATGGACGCTACACTCAAGGGCCACCCGTACGTCAAGTCGGCTTTGGACATGGCCTGCTGGGATATCCTCGGGCAAGCGACGGGACAGCCGGTTTGCAACCTGCTCGGTGGCCGCTACGGCGGCGACTTCCTGCTGTACCGCGCCATCTCGCAGGAAGCCCCCGAGGCGATGGCGGGCAAAGTCGCCGGTTACCGCGCCGAGGGCTATCGAAAATTTCAGCTCAAAGTCGGTAGCGATCCGGAGACGGACATCGAACGCATCCACGCTGTGTCGGCGGAATTGCAACGGGGCGACGTGCTCATCGCCGATGCCAACACCGGCTGGCTCATGCACCAGGCAGCCCGCGTCGTCCGCGCCGTGAAGAACGTCGACGTTTACATCGAGCAACCGTGCGAGACCTTTGAGGAATGTTACTCGATCCGGAAGATGACCGATCATCCGTTCGTCCTAGACGAAAGCATCGACGGGCTGCCGATTCTGCTCCGGGCCAACAGCCTGCAGGCGATGGACGTCGTGAACATCAAGATCAGCAAGTTCGGTGGATTGACCAAGGCACGGCAAGCGCGCGACCTCTGTGTGTCGCT
>CAJWPV010000376.1 GCA_913045395.1 uncultured Verrucomicrobiota bacterium
TACAACATTTACCTCGGTGGCGGCTTCATCGGTGACCGCTTGAACAAGTTGTACAAGGTTTCGGCCAAACAAGAAGAGATCGTCGGTATCCTGCGCCCGATCCTCGAGCGGTACGCCAACGAGCGCAATGACGGCGAGTGGTTCGGCGACTTTGTCATCCGCACCGGCTATGTTGCTGAGACTCGCGAGGGCCGCGAGTTCCACAATGATTTTAAGGAATAGCTGTCGCGCTTGGCCAAGCCGCGTGTACATCCCGAAAGTGCTTGAGACGGGGTGGGCCGATGCGTACGATGCGCCTCCCTTTTTTCGGGGGGAATGGCTGGATAGCTCAGTTGGTAGAGCAACGGATTGAAAATCCGTGTGTCCCCGGTTCGATTCCGGGTCCAGCCACCATTTTCCCTGCCGCCTGGGTTCACGACTTTTCCAATGGTGGATTCTCAAATAACGATCTCCCTTCCAGGCTTGGAGGATGGTCGCAAGGCGGATGAGCCCTGCACGATTGTCATCTTCGGCGCCAGCGGCGACCTGACGGCTCGCAAGCTGATCCCCGCGCTGTATCACCTCCACATTGAGGGACAGATGCCGGGGTCGTTTCACGTGGTCGGGTTCGCACGCCGTGAAAAAACCGACGCGAGCTGGCGTGACGAGATGCGTGCCGGTGTCGAGACGCACTCCCGCACACGGCGGGTGGACAATGCTAAGTGGAACGCTTTTGCCGCCAACCTATCCTATCATCGCGGCGACCTGACTGATGCCGACGCCTACGCCGGCTTGGCCAAGCGCTTGGCTGGACTCGGCGATCCGTGCCTCGTCAACAACCTGGTTTTTTACCTCGCAATCTCGCCGAGTCTTTTTGGCGAGGTCGTTGACCAGCTACGGACCGCAGATTTGCTTCACCGCATGGAGGAGGGTGATGCGCACTGGCAGCGTGTGGTGGTGGAGAAGCCGTTCGGGCATGATCTGCAATCGGCGCAAGTGCTGAACAACCACCTACTGCGCCACGTACGCGAGCGGCAGATTTTCCGGATCGACCATTACCTCGGAAAGGAGACGGTGCAAAACATCATGATGTTCCGTTTCTCCAACGCCATCTTCGAGCAGCTCTGGAACCGAGAGTCCATCGAGCACATGCAGATCACCGTCAGCGAGGACATCGGCGTGGGCGCTCGTGGGGGGTATTTTGAGGAGGCCGGCACGTTGCGCGACATGATGCAGAACCACCTGCTGCAGATCCTCTCGCTCGTGGCAATGGAGCCGCCGCCGTCTCTGGCCGCCGAGGATATCCGCAACGAAAAGGTGAAACTCCTAAAGTCCATCCGCCCGATGACAATGGAGGCGGTCGCCACGAATGTCGTGCGAGGCCAGTACTTCGCCGGCATAGTGAACGACGACAGCCGCGAAGGCTACCGACAGGAGGAGCGCGTGAATCCCGAGTCCAACGTCGAGACCTACGTTGCCCTCAAGCTTTTCATCGACAACTGGCGCTGGAGCACCGTGCCGTTTTACCTGCGCACCGGCAAGAACCTCCCGCTCAGGGCGAGCGAGGTTCGCGTGCAGTTTCGGCCCACGCCCAACGTGCTCTTCGCCGCGCAGGACAATCTCGATCTGCACGCCAACGCGCTCACGCTGCGCCTCCAGCCGGACGAGGGCATCTTCCTGCGCTTTAATGGCAAGGTGCCCGGCAACAGCATCGAGACGCGGCCGGTGCGGATGCACTTCGGGTACGACGCCGAGTTCGGTGCCTACACGCCGGAGGCGTACGAGCGGTTGCTGCTCGAGGCGATGGCCGGGGATACGACGCTGTTCATACGGCGCGATGAGGTGGAGACCGCATGGCAGATCGTTGATGACATTCGCGAAGGGTGGGGTGGTACCTCGTTGTCGAACCGCGAGTTTTATGCCGCGGGAACGTGGGGACCGATTGCGGCGGACGATTTACTCGAGCGGGATAGTCACAAGTGGCACAACCCGAAACCGGCCCAGCGATGAGCGGCTGCACGGTTTTCGCTGACAAGGCCGCGCTAGCCGAACACGCCGCCGCGAAGTGGCTCGAGCGCTTGGCCAAGCGCGACACAAACAGGCCGTTCACCGTCGCGCTCTCCGGCGGGCGCATCCCGAAGTTGCTATACGAGTCGATGGCCAGGTGCGCCGGCGAGGGCGCATTCGACAACGTGCATTTCTTTTGGGGCGACGAACGTGTCGTGCCCCCGACAGATGACGAGAGCAATTTCAAGCTCGCCGACCTTGGCCTGTTCCGGCCACTACAGATTCCTCCGGACCAAGTGCACCGCGTGCGGACGGAGCGCAGCGAGGACGAGGCGGTTCAATTCGCGACCGATGAACTGTTACAACTCACCGAAAGCAACATCGCCGGCCAGCCGGTGATCGAT
>CAJWPV010000377.1 GCA_913045395.1 uncultured Verrucomicrobiota bacterium
CGAGGTCGCGAAAAACGCCGAGGCGATCGTGGTCGGCAGCGCGATCGTCAACCAAATCGCCGACAAGGGCCGCGCCGCCGATCTCGTGCAGACCGTCAAGTCGTTCACGGCGAACCTTATCAACGGCATCCGCTGATTTACCCTGTCAATGCAACGCAAAGATCGCTACATTATCATCATGGCCGGCGGCCGCGGCGAACGTTTTTGGCCAGTCAGCCGCGAGCGCAAGCCGAAACAGTTGATCACGCTGTTGGGAGATCGCTCGTTTCTGCAGCAGACGGTCGACCGCGTGAAGCCGGTCGCGCCGCTCGAGAATATATTCATCATCACCAATGCCGTGCAGGCTGCCGCCGTGCGCAGGCAATTGCCTGAGTTGCCCAGGCGCAACATCATCGGCGAGCCGTGCGGTCGTGACACCTGCGCTGCGGTGGCGCTGGGCGCGGCGCTGGTCGGCGCCCGGTCCGGGAACGGCGTGATGGCTGTGTTGCCGGCCGACCATGTCATTCCGGACGAGGTCAAGTTTCGCCGCGTGCTGATCGACTCGATGGCCCTGGCCAAGTGCGAGCCGGCGCTCGTCACCATCGGCATCCAGCCGCACGAGCCGGCCACCGGTTACGGCTATATTCAGGTTGGCAACAAGCTGGCCAAGGCCTCGGCCAAGTCACTCAAGTCCACTTTTTTTGCCGCGAAAAAATTTGTAGAAAAGCCGAATCTCGCCATGGCCAAGCGCTACCTCAAGAGCGGCCGCTACCGTTGGAACGCTGGGATGTTCATCTGGTCGCACGAGACCATTACCGCTGAGTTGCATCGACAGCAGCCCAGATTGTCCGCCGCGGCTGAGAAATGGCGTGGCATCCGCGGCTTGGCCAAGCTCAATGCCGCCTTGGCCAGGGACTATCCCAAGCTGGAAAAAATATCGGTGGATTATGCCATCATGGAGAACGCGCAAAACATTGTCTGTGCTGAGGGTGTGTTCGGCTGGGACGACCTCGGCTCTTGGCCGGCCTTGGCGCGGCACCTCAAGCCGGATGCCGCCGGCAACTGCGCCGTCGGCGATCTCGTTCAAGTCGATTCCGCTAACAACGTGGTCTTCGACGCCCGAACACGAAACCGTGCGCCGATTGCCATCGTTGGCATCAGTGACATGGTCGTCGTGCAGACCGACGATGCCACCATGGTCGCCCACCAGTCCGAGTCACAGAAGATTAAGCAAATCGTCGCTCGCCTAGCCAGGAACAATCGTTTCGCACACTTGGTTTGACTCGTGCCTCCAATCCTGATTTGTTCGCTCTGACACGATGACTTCCACGCTGCACTACGACAACGCCCGGATCGCCCAGCAGCTTTTCAACAACAACCCGAAGAACCTCCAGATGCTCGAGGCGCGCTTCGGCGTCAAGGCGACCAGCCGCGACGGCTGGATCAAGCTCGACGGCGGGGAGGCCGACGTCGCGAGGGCGACCGGGTTGTTCCAGTCGCTCGAGAGCGCGGTCAAGGCCGGTGTGGCGATCCGCAACCGTGACTTTAGCTATGCGGTAAATACCGTGGCGAGCAACGGTCCGGAGGCGCTAAATGGACTTTACTCGGTCACACTGCAAACCTCCGCTCGCAAGCCGCCGGTCAATCCCAAGACGCTCGGGCAGAAGCGCTACATTGAGGCGATCCAGAATCACGATATCACCATCGGCATGGGGCCGGCCGGCACCGGCAAGACGTTCCTAGCGATGACCCTGGCTGTCATTGCGCTTAAGGAGGAAATGGTGTCGCGCATCATTCTCACACGACCGGCGGTTGAGGCAGGTGAGGCGCTGGGTTTCCTGCCGGGCGACCTTTACGAGAAACTGGCGCCGTACCTGCGGCCGCTGCACGACGCGCTGCAGGATTTGCTGCCGATGGAGGAGGTGCAGAAACATATGGATCGCGGCATGATCGAGATCGCGCCGCTGGCCTACATGCGCGGCCGCACGCTCAACAACGCCTTTATCATTCTGGACGAGGCGCAAAATTCCACCGCCGAGCAGATGCTGATGTTCCTCACGCGGCTTGGCTTCAACTCCAAGGCGGTCATCACCGGCGACCCGACGCAGATCGACCTGCCGCCTAGCAAGACCTCCGGCATCATCGAGGCGAAACAAGCCCTCGCAAAGGTCGACGGCATTGCCCTGTGCGAACTCGACAAGCGGGACGTCGTGCGGCATCCGCTCGTCCAGCGGATCGTGCAGGCGTACGACGATCACCGCAACGGCGGCGGTTGATGCCGCGCCTGGCCAAGCGACCCGCCGATGTCCCTCACCGTCCGCAGCCGACAAGCGAGCCACCCGGTCGATGCGTGGCGGTTGCGCCGCTTGGCCAAGTGGGCACTTGCCGAGACCGATCCCGGCAAAG
>CAJWPV010000378.1 GCA_913045395.1 uncultured Verrucomicrobiota bacterium
AAACGATGAGTGGCGGGCGTTCGAGGGGGGGGTGGCGCGTGGCGACTTCGGGCCGTCACTGAAGTATCGCAACCACTCGGTCAATGACATTATCGCCCAGGGGTTACCGGTGTCGTTGTCGCTGGGGATCTTGTCATTCTGCTTCGCGCTTGGTTTCGGGATTCCGGTGGGCGTGTGGACGGCGATTCGCCGGGGGCGCTGGCAGGATCATGTCGGCAGTTTTTTTTCCATTCTCGCGGTGTGCATACCGGCGTTTGTGCTGGGGCCGGTGCTGATTGTGTTGCTGGGAATCAAGTGGCCGGTGTTCCCAGTGGGACTTTGGGGTGGACCGTGGCACGTGATCCTGCCGGCGATCACGCTCGGCACCTACTTCGCCGGGAAAGTTTCGCGGTTGACTCGTGAGGGGATGAGCCAGGCGTTGCATTCGGACTTCATCACCACCGCGCGCGCCAAGGGGGTGAGTGAACGATCGATCATTCTGCGGCATGCCTTGCGCGAAGGCCTCCTGCCGGTTGTGACGTACAGTGGGCCGTTGTTGGCCGACCTGCTGGTGGGTTCGTTCGTGGTGGAGAACCTGTTTCAGATTCCCGGCATCGGTGTGTTCCTCGTGAGCAGCTCGATCAACCGCGATTACACGATGGTGGTCGGGTTGGTGATTTTGTATTCAGTGATGTTGTTGGCGCTGAATTTGGTGGTTGATGTCGTGTACGGCTTGCTGGACAAGCGCGTGAAGTATGGTTGAGGCAACGCACCAACCCAGCCAAGCGCTGGAGACGGGTGAGTCGCCGAACCGCCGCGTCTGGCTGCGCTTTCGCGACAACCGTCCGGCGGTGATGGCGTCGGTGTTCCTGCTGGTCCTGATCGCGCTGGCGCTGGCCTGGCCGTTGATCTCGAGCCAGGGCGAGGTGCACAGCGAGGCGCAGTTTGCCGCGCCGAGCGGCGGCCATTGGTTTGGCACGGACGTGCACGGGCGCGACCTGTTCGGGCGCGTGTTGGCCGGCACGCGGATTTCGCTGATGGTCGGCCTGGTCGGCGCGTTGGTGAGTTTGGTAATCGGCGTACTATGGGGCGCGACGGCCGGTTTTCTCGGCGGGCGCTGGGACAACCTGCTGATGCGCACGGTGGATGTGCTTTACTCGCTACCGTCGATCATTTTTGTGATTGTGATCATCACGACGCTGGAAGGGGTTTTGCAGGGCTGGCTGCAAGCAACTTTTGGCGGTGACGGCGGCGAGACGGCGCGGATGCTCCTGCTCTACGCCGGCTTGGGTGCGGTGTCGTGGCTGACGATGGCGCGCATCGTGCGCGGGCAGGTGCTGGCGCTGCGCGAGCGGCAATTTGTTGAGGCGGCGCGGTCGCTTGGCCTCGGCACACGTGCGATTTTGTGGCGGCATATTCTGCCGAACGTCTTTGGTGTGGTGATTGTTTACCTGACGCTGACGCTGCCGGCGGTGGTGCTGTACGAGTCGTTCCTGAGCTATCTCGGCTTGGGTATTCAGCCGCCAAGGGCGAGCCTGGGGTCGTTGATCGCGGAGGGGGCGGCGCAGATCAACCCGATCCGCGTTTACTGGTGGATAATTGTGTTACCGGCCGGCTGCCTGGCGGCGTTGTTGATGGCGCTCAACTTCCTCGGCGACGGTTTGCGGGATGTGTTTGACCCCAAGGCGGATAAGGATTGCTGAGCGACCAGACGCTTGGCCAAGCGGTTGTTTGTGGGAAAACGCTAGGAATAAGAAATGGTCGGGACGACAGGATTTGAACCTGCGACCTCCTAGTCCCGAACCAGGCGCGCTACCAAGCTGCGCCACGTCCCGACCAAAGGGCCGGACAGTTTGCCGTTGGCGCGGGCACTTGGCAATCTGTTTTTTGCGGACGGTCAACGGCCCTTTTTTCCCATTGAAGGCGTGCGGTCGTTGACCCGGGATGGCAAAGGGGGTAAAGATGGCCGGCCTGATGAACGAGGCAATCAGCCAACTTTTGGTCTTACAGGATCGCGATTCGAAGGCCACCCGGCTTGAGGCCGAGCTGGAATCGATCGATCCCGAGCGGGAGAAAACCAGGCGGGAGAGTCTCCAGGCCCAGCAGGTGCTGGAGCAGGCCAAGCAGGCCCAGATGCAGCTGGAGGTGCGGCGGAAGGACCTGGAAAACGAGGTGGAGTCCAAGAAGGAACAGATTCGGAAATATTCCCAGCAGCAACTCGAGACCAAGAAGAACGAGGAGTACCAGGCGTTGGCCCGGGAAATCGAGCATGTTCGCAAGGCGATCTCGGAACTCGAGGATCAGGAACTGGAGTTGATGGAGGAGCAGGAGGCATTTAAGGCGAAACTCGCGGAGGCCAGCCAGGTGGTCGATGCGGCCAAGGCTTCCGAG
>CAJWPV010000379.1 GCA_913045395.1 uncultured Verrucomicrobiota bacterium
CGGGGCAGGATTCAGGCCCGGGCAGGGATGATCGATTGCTCGCGGCCGGCCTGACGGTCGCGCAGTTCGTAGATCGACTCGACCACAACCGGGAGGTTCATCTCATGCACCTCGAAACCTTGGCCAAGGTTAAGAGGCAGGGTGATCGTCAGGTCGCCACCGAGATGCTCGCGGAACTCCTCCAGCCCGTTGAGCACTTGCAGCGTTCCTGACTCGCTCTCATGCAGCAGTTCGTTGGCGAACAATTCAAAGCCGAGTGACTCGATAAGTGTTAGGATTCGATCCGCTGCCGCTGCGCTGAGATGGCCCGTTCGGCGTGTGTAAACCACGTCCAGCGCGATGCCGAGCGCAACCGCTTCGCCGTGCCGGATTCGGTACTCGGAGAGTTGCTCCAGCTTGTGTGCCGCCCAGTGCCCGAAATCGAGCGGACGCGCCGAGCCAAACTCGAACGGGTCGCCAGAGGTTGCGATGTGGTTGATGTGCAGTTCGGCGCAGCGATGGATCAATTGTCGCATCGGCTCCGGCGAGAAGTCTGCCAGAGGCTTGGCGTTGGTTTCGATCCACTCAAAGAATTCACGGTCGCGAATCAGCGCCACCTTCACCGCCTCGATGTAGCCGTTACGCTTGTCCCGATCGCTGAGCGAGGAGAGCAGGTCGAAATCATTGATCACCGCATACGGTGGGGCAAAGGCTCCGATAAAATTCTTTTTACCAAAGGCGTTGATTCCGTTTTTCACGCCGACGCCAGAATCGGCCTGGCTGAGTGTGGTGGACGGAATCCGCACGTGGCGTACGCCGCGATGCGCTGTGGATGATGCAAGGCCGACCATGTCTAGAAGTGCGCCGCCGCCGACTGCGATGACGTAGCTGTGTCGGTCAATGTGGTGCATCTCGATTTTGGAATGAATTTCCGAGACGTGAAAATAGGAATTCTTCGTCCGCTCGCCGCCTTCGAATTGCATGGGGTTGCAGACGAGATTCAAGCGGTCGCTGTGACGGTCGAAGTATACCTTTACATGTTCGGCAAAGCCGGGTTGCGCACGGCACAACGCCTCGTCCATCACCACAAGGGCCTTGTGCGTTGTACCGGTTTTTTCATCGGTGAGAGTGTCGCGGAGCGTAAGATTGCGCGGCGAAAACACCTGTTCCGTGAACCGCACCTGATGCCGGTAGGTTACATCAATCTGTCGCTCGATTAAGCTCATTGCCTACGGGGAAAGTGAAGTGCCATCCGTCAAATTACCAGTTTTTTTGGCATCCTTTGCGATGTCTAAGGGGTTTTCCTGCGCTTGCCCAAGTGGTATAACCATGCCGCAATGCATCGTGCCTTAACACTCACCGTTCTGCTCACGATCGCGATCCCGATTGGCCAAGCGGACGACAACACCGATCGCTACAGTAAACAATGCGCCGATATCATCGCTGCTAAGGGCCAGGCAGATGAAGGCCGCCGGCTATCGAACTTGTTCGAGGCGAACTGGGAATATCGGATGATTGCCATGCCAGAATCAGCCACGTGGCGTGGGTATCCCGGGCAGAATCATCGCTGGAGCGACTTGTCGATGGCAGCCATCGCCGACGGGAAGGAGTCTGCACGGCAGACACTCAAGGCGATCCTTTCGTTCGACCGGGCCAAGCTCAGCGAAGCCAACCAGTTGAACTACGACCTGTTTCGCCGTGACGCTGAGATGGCTATCGAGCGGCAGCAGTTTCCGGCCGAGTTTCTAGTGCTCAATCAAATGGACGGCTTGCCTCGCGATGTGCCGTCGATGATCGCCATGATGCCGTCCGTTAGGACCAAGGATTACGAGGATATTCTGGCGCGCTTGGGCGGCATTCCCGCGTTGGTTGATCAAACCATCGCGCTGCTTCAGGAGGGGCTGAGGCGCGGGATTGTGCCGCCGAAAGTACCATTGCGTACGGTGGCGGATCAGGTATCCGGGCAGGTGCACATCGGTCCGATGACCACCCCCATGCTGTCAAAGTTTAAAAATTTCCCGGACACCATCCTGGCGGCGGAGCAAACACGCCTCACTGAAGCGGCCAAGGTGGTTTATGCCGACGAGGTTCGTCCGGCGCTGAAACGGCTGCACCTGTTCCTGCGTGACGAGTACGTGCCGAATTGCCGCATCACAGTCGGCCGCAGCGCGTTGCCCAACGGCAGGGCATGGTACGACTATCAAATCAAACATTACACCACTACGACACTTGGAGCGGATGAGATTCACAACATTGGCCTGCGTGAAGTGAATCGTATCCGAAGCGAGATGGAGGCGATCCGCAAGCAGGTTGGCTTCAAGGGAGACCTGTATGCGTTCTTCGAGTTTCTCCGGACCGATCCGCAGTTTTACTACA
>CAJWPV010000380.1 GCA_913045395.1 uncultured Verrucomicrobiota bacterium
GCGCTGGGCAGCGACACCATGGGCTCGGTGCGCTTGCCCGCGGGCTATTGCGGTATCAGCGGCATGATCGCCACGGCGGGCCTGATCAGCACCCGCGGTGTCGTGCCGCTGGGTTATGGGCTCGATCGGGTGGGACCGCTGTGCCGCTCGATCGGCGATTTGCGCCTGATGATCGAGGTTCTGGCCGGTTTCGATGCCAACTCACCCGAAAGCGTGCCGCCGCCCGAGGGCTGGAGTCCCGTGCCGGACGAGATCGGCGACCTCTCGGGCTTGCGGCTGGGCCGGTTGACCAATTTCGCTGAGGTCGCGCAGGATTCTTCGGTGCAGAGCGCTTTTGCCGCCACACTCGAACTGGCACAGGATTTGGGCGCGGAGCTCGTTGACCTGACGCTGCCCGATTTCGATCCGGCCGCGGTGCGGCGGGCCGGCCTGTTGCTGGTCGAGGCTGAGGCGAATTACGCGCTGCGGGACGAGTTGGAAAGCGCTCCCGAGAACTTCTCCGATGAAATCCGAGCGGCGCTGCGCTATGGCGGCGAGGCACCGGGTTGGCGTCTGGTCAAGGCCGGGCGCGCCGTAGCCGAGACCGGCGCCGCGGTGCGGCTGCTGTTCGCCGAAGTCGATCTGCTGGTCACCCCCACGGCACCGCAACCCGCCTTTCCCTTCACCACGCCAGCGCCCGACAATCAGGCCGAGTTCACGGCGACAACGAATTTTGCCGGCTGCCCCGCCCTCAGCCTGCCCTGTGGCCTGAGCACCGAGGGTTTACCCCTTGGTCTTCACCTGGTGGCAAGGCACTGGAGAGAGGCGCAATTGCTGGCCGCCGCCGGCCGACTGGAGCACGCCCTTGATTTCGAAGCATGGTCGGAGAGCTTTGGGAGCTAAGGGAACCTTAGTTTTGATGCCGTAGACTTCCCGGCCGGTGGCAGCCGGAGGAGCCGCGGGTACGCATTTATCAACTCACCTGGCAGGGCGAATTCAAACTCACGGCACGCACCGACCTGCGAGCTCGACGTGGCCGCGGCCTGCCGGCCGGACACCTGGAATGGCCGCGTGACTACCTCACCGAGGCCATCATCACGGCGTAGTGCAAAACCCGAAATTCTTACTTGGTCATGGCAACCCTTTCTTTCGGGAACCAAACGGTAGCGGTAGTCCCGACACCGATCTCACTCGTCAATTCCAGACCTCCGCCGTGCAGCTTGGCGAGCGACGCCACCAGCGGCAAACCGAGACCCGTGCCCTCATGGTCTCGGGTCATGGCACCTTGGACTTGCCCAAATGTCGTCAGAACATTGGGCAGGTCCTCACTGGCGATACCGATGCCATCGTCGGTCACGCGAAACTCGAATCGCCCATCATCGGCTTGTTGGGCGGATACGACGACGTGCCCGCCCGCGCCGGTGAATTTGATTGCGTTGGAAAGGAGATTCAACAGCATCTGCTTGACCATACGATCATCCGCCAAGAGCGTTGCACCACGGTCGCCGGTGTCCGTTCGCAGCGATATTCCGAATTCCCTGGCGCGTCCCTTGACCAACATTTCGCAGGCATGAACGATCTTTTCGACATCATGTTCGTGTTCTTCAAGTTCAGCCTTTCCCGCCTCGATCTTGGCGAGATCGAGTATGTCATTGACGATGGCGAGCAGGTGCTCGCCGCTGACATGAATATCGTTGGCGTAGCTGACATAGCGATCCATCGCCCGGGAGCCAAAAGCCTGATCCCGGATCATCTGGGCGAAACCCAGAATGGCGTTCAATGGCGTGCGCAATTCGTGGCTCATGTTGGCCAGGAATTCGGACTTGGCACGGTCGGCGTATTCGGCTTGTTCCTTGGCCCCGATCAACGACCGTTCGTCGCGCTCTTGCCTGGTGATGTCTTTCAGCAGGACGGTGAATATCCGCTCACCGTCAAACTCCAGCTTGGAAATCGATGCGGCAGCAGGAAAAACACTGCCATCCTTGCGCAGTCCCGAGATCTCGGCGCGCTCTCTTAGATACCGGAAACTCTCATTCGATTGTTCGAATTCATCGACATGGCGGCCGTGTCCGGCCCGGTATTTGTGGGGGATCAAGATCTCGTAGGATTGGCCGAGTACCTCCTCGTGGAGATAGCCGAAAATGCGTTCGGCTCCCTGATTGAACACGTTGATCTTCATCTCACGGTCGATTACCACGATGGCTTCCGGCGCGATGTCGAGAATGCCTGCCAGACGATCACGGTGGGTCTTCGATTCCGCCTCCGCCTTGTCGCGTTCGCCGACGCGCCGGCGCACCTGACGCACACCGAAACTAAGGCCGCCCAACCCCAGCAACCAAATCGCACCGTGCGAAACGGCGAGCACC
>CAJWPV010000381.1 GCA_913045395.1 uncultured Verrucomicrobiota bacterium
CAACTCCCGGAGGGTTGGGGGCCACGCTGCTGGACGGACAGGGCAGCCCGCTGGAACCGGACCAGTTGGCGGCGGACTGATAGCAACCAAATTTATTCATGGGAGAACCAATCGTGATCGCGCTGGACGGTACCAGCGCCAGCGGCAAAAGCACCAATGCCAAGCTCGTCGCCAAGGCGCTGGGCTACACCTACGTCGATACCGGCGCCATGTACCGCAGCCTCGCGTGGTATTGCCTCGAGAAAGGCGTGGTGCTCGACAACGAAAAGGCCATCGCCTCGCTGTGCCGCCGCTGGAAGACCAAGTTGCGAAACGAAAACGGACACGTTCGCCTGTATGTCGACGGCTACTACCCAGAGAAGGAAATACGCACCGCCGAAACAAGTGCCGCCGTGCCGTCCGTCGCCGCCGTGCCGGGGGTTCGCAAGTGGATGAAGGCCAAGCAGCGCGACTGCACCCGGTTCGGCAACCTCGTGATGGAAGGACGCGACATCGGCTCGAATGTTTTCCCCGACACGGAGTACAAGTTTTACCTCGACGCCTCGCTTGACGAGCGGGCCAAGCGCCGGGCCGCCGATGGCGTGGACGAAAACCTGGCCGAGCGAGACAGACGTGATAGCCAGCGCGCCGCCGCGCCGCTGATGATTCCGCTCGGTGCGCGCGTCATCAACAACTCGGAAATGACATCGAAGGAGACCAGCACGTTGATCATCAACGAGGTGCTCGAACGGCTGGAGGCGGCCGGGTGACCCCGCTCTACTGGCTGGCTTGGAGCACGTCTCGATTGCTGTTCCTAAACCTGTTCCGATGCCGGGTGTACCATCCCGAGCGCGTGCCGCTCACCGGCCCGGTGATCCTCGCTGCCAATCACGAGAGCTATTTCGACCCTCCGTTCATCGGCAGCAGCCTGCCGCGACCCATCAACTACCTCGCCCGCGAAGACCTGTTTTCGAACCGGCTTTCCGGTCCGTTCCTGCGAGGACTCAATTCCGTGCCAGTGGATCGAGCAGGAGGCGGTGCCAGGGGACTGAAAAATATCCTTGAGCGACTACTGAAGGGCAACGCCATCATCATTTTTCCCGAGGGCACTCGGACGCATGATGGCGAGATGAGATCCGCACAAGCCGGTATCGGCCTGGCCATCATCAGGTCGTGGGCACCGGTTGTGCCGGTGCGCGTCTGGACCTACAACGCCTACGGGCGACACCGCGCCGTGCCAAGGCTGGCAACGACCGCAGTGAAGTTTGGCCACCCAATCCAGTTTCATGCGCTGCGCGAAAAAGCCGGAACCTGCCAGCGTCCGGAGTTGCGTAACCTTTACCAACAGGCCACCGACGAAACCATGGCTGCGATCGCTGACATGTGTCCGGTCATGGACCGGGCATGACGTGCCTAACCAAGCGGATCACTTGATTCCGGCTAGTCGAACCTTCCAGATATCGAACAGCTTGACCGTGGCAAACACGTCTCGCAGGCAGTACTCGGCGATCTCCCCGTAGCGCTCTTCCTCCATCAACTGGTTCACATCCATGCCAGTGACGCCGTGCGACTTGGGCGAGTCGATGCCAAAAATCTTGCAGTAAAAATCGAGATTGAACCGGCGCGCCGCACCACTGCGCCCGCTGACGTTATAAAACGTCAACTGCTCGGCGAGATCACAGTGCGGCTCAGTGGCAAACCGGTAACCGAGCCAGTTCTTCCTGGTGATCGGCACATCGAGTTGTGCCGAGCGAAGATAAAGAAATGGAATGTCGAACTGCCGGCCGTTGAACGTCACCACCTTGTCGTAATGTTTGGCCACCGCCCAAAACTGGTTTAGCAACTCGACCTCATCCATGACTGGCACGAAATCCACCCCGGCAGCCGCCCGGGTGTTTGACTCAAAATCGTCGGCGAAGAAGATCACCTGGCCGCGAAGTGTCTCAGCGTTGATCATCGCTATACAAACCACCTGCGCGGTAAACGGCCACAGGTTCATCATCCGGGTGAGTTCCTCCCGCTTGGCCTCCTGCTCCCCCTCAGTGGGCAGGTTGTTGGCAGGGCGCATCAGGTATTCCTGGGAGGGTTCATCGAATGACTCGAGCGAAACAGCGGAAGTCTCGATGTCAAAAACCAGAGTTGCCATGGGCGGTATGATGTCAAAACTGGTCCCAAAAAAGAAGGATGGAGGTCCCGCACGAAGCAGGACCTCCAAACCGAATTCTAACCACTAGTGGTTATTTCTTACCTTTTGCGCTTTGCCTTTCTCTTGGCTTTACGCTTGGGCGCTGCCTTTCTCTTGGCTTTACGCTTGGGCGCTGCCTTCTTCTTGGCTTTGCGCTTGGGCGCTGCCTTCTTCTTGG
>CAJWPV010000382.1 GCA_913045395.1 uncultured Verrucomicrobiota bacterium
CACGGCATGCCGAATGTTCACGCACTGCGCGGCGGAATCGATGCTTGGTCACTTGAGGTTGATTCCGCTGTCCGACGTTACGCGCTGAATTAAAATGAATGACGATCTCCAAAAAAAAGTCGCCCAGGCGATTCATGACCCAAAAAATGTCGGGGAAATGACCGATGCCGACTCAGTCGGCACCGTCGGCAATTCCGAGTGCGGCGAAATGCTCCGGCTGTGGGTGAAGTACAAGGAGCAGGACGGCCAAAAGGTCATCGACAAGGCCAGTTTTCAGAGCTTCGGCTGTGAGACGGCCATCGCCGTGGCCAGCCTGGCCACCGAGTTGATCCGGGGCAAAACCGCCGACGAGGCTTTGGAAATGAAGCCGGAGGAACTCTCGGGTGAACTGGGCCCGCTGCCGCCGATGAAGATTCACTGCGCGGAGTTGGTTCAGGGCGCACTGCGTGATGCGCTCTCGCCTGACGACCAAGAGCCTGGACAGATGGAGTCGCCGGCCAAGCCGGCCGAACTTTCCCCCACGCTTCAGGACAGCCTCAACGCCGGCCAGGCCAAATCCGGCGGCATCAACATCCGATTCCTTGACGAGTAGCCCCGGCGCTCAGACCTGGCTGACCACGCCCCAGTAGACATCGAGCTGTTTGCTCAAGAAAAGGCGGATTGCCTTGACCAGCACCTTGGCTTCGATCTTCTGCCCGGCGCAGATGATCTCCTTGAGCGTCATGCCCGGCTTGATGCTGAAACTCTCCTGCGCGATGACCGGCCCCTCGTCAAGATGCATGCTCACGAAATGCGCGCTCACACCGGTGATCTTCACCCCGTGCTCGTAGGCCTGCCGGTATGGCTGCGGGCCGGGGAAACTCGGCAGTAGCGACGGGTGGATGTTGATGATCTTGTTCTTGAACCGCCAGACGAAGTTCGGCGATAAAATTTTCATGAAGCGCGCCAACACGACGAAGTCCGCCTGCGCTTTTTCCAATATGCGAAGCGTCTTCTCTTCGGCCTTCGCGCGATTCATCCAGGAAACATGATGAAACAGCAGGCCGGCTTTCTCCACCTTGGCCTGCAGGTCACGGTGGTTGCCGATGACGGCAACAATTTTCGTCTTTAGTTTTCCGGTTTTCACCGATTCAAGAATGGCATCAAGGCAGTGCGACTCCCGGGTGACCATCAGGGCCATGCGCTGCGGGCGCTTGGGATCGGTGAACCACCACTTGATCTCCATGCCCAGCTCACGGGCCAGAGCGCGCAGCCCCTGGCCAAGCGCCTTTTCGTCGAACTGGCTTACGCGCCAGCTGGCCTGGAGGGTCATGCTGAACTGCCCACGTGTGACCTGTTCCTCCAGCGCCTCGATGTTGGCCCTAGACTCGAACAGCAGGTTGGTGACCCTGGCTACCACGCCGGTCTTGTCCCGCCCAATGACGGTGATGGTCGCGTAACGACTCATTGCGGCGCGCAATTAAGCGGTTTTGAGGCGCAGATAAAAGCGAAAACAACCAAGTGCCTGGCCAAGCGGATCATTCACCTGCCCGGGTTCTTCGGATCAGGGCGAACAGGTCGCGGGCCTCGCGGAGGCCGATGGCAGCAGTGATCCCCCAGTAAACCAGGGCCGCGACGATGGCTGGGGCGAACACTTCACCGATCTTCAACCACACCGATTCGTTGCCAAATTGTTCCATCCATTGGTCGTGCAAAAACCAGGCGAGAACACCGGCGACACCGGCCGCCAGCAACATGCCGGCGAGCGGCCGCAGCAACGACTGAACCTCCCACTTGGGCATCTTGCGCTTGAGGGCGTACGACAGCAGCCCGACATTGACGAGCGAACTGATGGCGTTGGCCACCCCAAGCGCGCCGGCCTGGTAGCCCTTGGGGAACATGAAAACGAGCGGCACCAGCACCGCGACGTTGATGCAGAGGCTCACCGCGCTAATCTGCATCGGCACCTTCGTGTCGCCGAGCGCGTAAAACGCCCGCGCCATCACATTGACCGACGAGTAGGTCAGTAGGCTCGGCGCAAGGCACATTAGCGCAAAGGACGCGCGGCGGGTCGAGTCGGCGGTAAACGCGCCGTGCTCGAAGAGCAGGCGCACCATCGGCACGGCCAGCACCATCAGCATCACCGCCGCGAGGGTGTTCACGAAAAACAGGTAGCCCATGGCACGCCGGAGGTTGTCTCGAAACTCGGGGAACTGCTTCTCTGCGGCCAAGCCGGCCAAGGTTGGCAAAAGGAACGTGGCCAGCGACACGCCGAACACGCCCTGTGGCAGCTCCATCAACCGCACCGCGTACTCGAACGATGCGACGATCTTCGAGCCGCTGGAGCGTTCAATCCAA
>CAJWPV010000383.1 GCA_913045395.1 uncultured Verrucomicrobiota bacterium
GCGAAGATCGCGGACGACGCCCACAGTTCGGCGGACAAGCTGGGCGAGGTGGCTTTATGCGCGTGCTTCCTATCATGACTGCGCTTGACGCCGACAGGAACGGGGAAATCTCCGCCGAGGAAATCAAGGATGCTGTGGCTGCACTCAAGAAGCTCGACAAAAACAAGGACGACAAACTCACAGCAGAAGAATTGCGCCCGAACTTTGGTGGCAACCGGAGCGGCAGAGGTGGCAGCGGAATCCCAGATCGCTCCCGTGCCCCCGTCACCCAGCCGTTAAAGCCACTTCCGCCGGTTGCAAAGCAAATCGGAGGAGTTTCAACCCATGAGATTCTTCAACTTTTTGGCGCAAAAGGGCGGCATGGCGGTACCGAACGCGAATTGGCCAACTACCGTCGTGTCTTCGGTTTCACTGATGCTGACAGGGACGGACGACATTCAAAAAAGGAATACATTGAGAACGGCGCCTATCTGACCCCCCAGTCAAGACGGGGCATTTTTCAGGCATCGGACTCAAACAACGACGGCTTCGTCTCCGAGGCTGAGTATGTCGAAAATCGACTTATCACTGACGAAGCGAAGTTGATATTCAGTGATATGGACGCCAACGGTAACAACAGGTTGACCGCAAAGGAACTCTTGGCCAGTGGAAAGCTAAAGGACGAGAAATTGGCCAACGGAGTTTTCAAGGCGCTGGACACAAACGAGGACGGGGAACTTATCATCCCTGAGTATCTGCGTGTTTGGGGCCGCTGGGCCAGGCATTGACCCTTTTGTTTGCATAAACCACGACGCTAAGACATTCTCAGGACGGCGGGGATAACGCCGGTGGTTCACGCTACAGGTTCCCTGCTTAAATGATGTAAAAGTCATTTGGGGTCGTTAGTTCGTGGTCGAACCGGCGACCTTTTTTCGTTTGATCTTCCTTTAGTTGATGGATGTACTTTGTTCGGGCCCAATCGACTTTGAGGAGAGCTTAAAACCGACAAGCTTAGCTGTTTTAGCCATACAGGCGTGCTTATACATTAAAGTGGCCGAATGACGGAGATGTTGCGGTAGTAATCGAGCAACGTTTCCAGGCTCACGACACCCCCGCCCATCCCGCTTTTTTTGACACCGGCGTAGGGAACGCCGTGCACCACCACGTTGTGCGAGTTGATCCAGCCGTTTCCTGTTTCGAATTGAGAGGCTACACGTTTGCATCGGGCGAGGTCGCTGGACCAAACACTATTGGCCAGGCCGTAGTCGGTGTTGTTGGCCAGTCGGATGCCTTCGCTTTCATCGTTGAACGATGCGAGATAGGCGACCGGCCCAAAAATTTCCTCGCGGGCGGCGACATTATCCAGTGAGCCGGCGAGCAATGCCGGTTTCACATAATGGCCACCGGCACAGCCCTCGACCTGGGCAGGGCCGCCCTCTAGCACGGTTTCCGCACCGGCCGCAGTGCCTTTCTCCAGATAACCGAGCACGCGCTTGTGCTGCACTTCACTGACAACCGGACCCATTTGTGTGCCGTCGCCAAGGGGATGCCCGATCTGCACTGCCTTGAGCCGGTCCACTGCAGCATTCACAAAATCATCATAGATGGTTTTCTGCACCAGCCACCGCGTGGCATCGCAACAAACCTGGCCGGTGTGGAAGGTGATGGCCTGGGCGAGTTTGTCGGCGGCTTCTGGGATGTCGACATCATCAAAGATGACGGCTGCTCCCTTGCCTCCCAGTTCAAGTTTCACCGGGATCAGGTTTTGGCCGCATTCTCTAGCCACCAAACGACCCACCTCTGGTGAGCCAGTGAAGGACATCCGGCAGAGATTGGGATTTTGAGAAAGTGCCGCGCCGGTTACCTCTCCCACACCGGGAATGACGTTGATTACACCGTCCGGGATACCGATTTCCTTTGCCAGGTGCGCCACGTAAAGGGCGGAGAGTGGCGTGTCCTCGGCCGGTTTCACTACGCACGTGTTCCCGGCGGCCATCGCGGGTCCGATGCCCCAGCCACAGAGCAGAAATGGAAAGTTCCAGGGCACAATAAAGCCGCACGGACCCCAGGCATGTCGCACCACGGATGCCTCATGACCGGCAACCGGAATGGCGGTATCCAGGGAGAGTCCCTGTGCGAGGCCACAAAAATATCGGATGGTATCAATAAAGTTTTGCACATCATCCGCCGCCTGCGCCTCGATCTTGCCGCAGTCCAGCGCTTCAATTTGTGCGATGATGGGTTTGCGTTGCTCCACGGCATCCGCCAGGCGCATGAGGTGCACACCGCGTTCATTCACCGGCAGGCGCGCCCAGTCGGCTTCGTCGAATGCCTTTTGGGCGGCGGCAACGGCTCGT
>CAJWPV010000384.1 GCA_913045395.1 uncultured Verrucomicrobiota bacterium
GGCATCCCAGTCATATTCCCGGCTCTCAACACCACTCGCACTTCCGGCAAGGAATCCGTCGTGCAAAAATTTCTCCCATCGGGTGTCGCCCGAGCCGGCGATGCCCTCAAATGTTTTCCGAACGACCTTGTACGGGTCGCTCTCGGTGCCGCCGATCCGCGCCAGCACTTCCAACTCGGTCATCCCGCCAAACAGCGGGGCAATCAGCGGCTGCACCGGCACCAGCGTGCCATCGCTCGTCCGGGCGTCGCCCCACGACTCGAGATAATGCGCCGCTGGAATGTAGGCATCAGCGCCTTTGGCGGTCTGGTCAATATAGTAGCCGTGCCGGATCACCCGGCCAGCTCGCCCAGTCAGCTTGGCCCAGACAATATTAGCCGGTGCGTTGTAGGCGGGATCACCGCCCAGCACCACGAGATTGTCGCCATCGTTGAAGCGCAAGGCCAGATCGGCGATCGTGCCGTTTGCGCTTGAGTTGGCTTTCTGCAACAGGAGCGTCGACCCCACGTTGCCGAGCAGCGCGTTCATCGCCATTGCGGCCAAGTGCACTTCCCTTGGCTGACGGTAGCCGGCCACGACCAGCGTCTTTTCGCCGCTCTTTGCCAAGCGAATCAAGTCGGCAACGCACTGGCGCACCCACTTGGCTGTGTCGGCCTTGGCCTCGCCCTCGACGGCATGGCTGTTTGAAAAGTCGTTGTTGAGATCTGCAGCAAATGCCCTGAGCTGGCTGATCCCGTCCTCAGCACCGTCCAAACCGATCCCATCCAGTGCTTCGGCCAGAGCCAACGCGGCCACCCGAACCACACTCCCGGTCGGGATGCGCAGGCGATGGTCGGCATTCGTGCCGGTCAGCGTCAGCAGGCCCTCCACCGAGTAGAGGCGGTTCATCGAGTCGGCCGGATTCTCCTTGTGATCGTCCTTCACGCGGCGACCCTCGGCAAAGCCGCGAATGTGCTGGAACGCCGATTCCTCCGTGCCGAGGAAATCGCAATCCAGCGAGAGGATCGCCTTGGCCTCGTCGAGCTTGTAGTACGGCCTGACCCCGGGGCCAAACGCGATGTCAGCCGCCTCTTCGTGGACAGAGAAGTCGATCGGCTCGTACTCGTAGAAATTGACGCCCTTGGCCTTGAGACCGGCGACGAGGCGCGCACGGGACGGCGAGCTGCTCTGCTCCATCAACACGTGCGTCTTGCCGTTAGCCAAGCCGTCGAGCTGCTCCAGCACCTTGGCCTTGGCGATGACTTTCAGGCTTTTTTCGCGCTTGTCATTCTTCTCGGCCAACTTGAAATTCAATCCGCGATCCGGGTCGTACAGGCTCAGGATCGACGCCTGCGTGTACTGGTCGGTTCCCCCGTTGCTGTCCGGATATTCGGCGTTGCCCTCCACCTTGATGGGCCGGCCGTCGTACGACTTGGCCACCAGCGGCACTGCCGTCCCTCGGGTCGGCATCGCCGTGGCGTAGTATTGCGGGGTGCCGTGCACGTAGTTCTCCGGCATCCTGGAAAACGGCAGAATCTTGTGCTCCGGCCGACGGCAACCGCTCACCCCAAGGCCCGCCAACGCAAACGAGGCGGACATGATCTTCATGAAGTTCCGGCGCGAAACCGGGTCGTCGATCAAATCCACCCCTGACGGAAATTCGTTCTCGACGAACGCGCGAAACTCCGGTGAATCAGCCTTGTGCTCAAGGCTGCGCCAGTAACGCGGGCCACTATTTTGCTCGTTAGAGGGAGACGTGTTGTCGTTCATCGATGGCAGGCAGAGCAGTTTTCAGAGGTTTTAACGTGCCACTCCTTCACAAAATCCTTATCCCTGTTGTCGGTGTCCCGCCATCGGTCGTAGGCCAGGTCAGTAATCTTGTCCAACGGACGCAGGCGCTTGTTCGGATCGCCGTTTTTCGGTGATAACTCTCGGTGGCAATCCAAGCAAAAAGTCATGCTGAAGTTTTTCTCATGCCGAACCTCGTCCATCTTGTCTACCCGGCCGTGACACTCCACACAGCTCACGCCCCGGTTCACGTGCACTGAGTGGTTGAAATAGACGTAATCAGGCAGCTTGTGAATCTGAACCCATTCGACCGGCTTGTTCTGGTCCTGATAACTGGCACGCACCGGCTCAAGCTTTGGGTCATTGGCCCGGACCGCGCTGTGGCAGTTCATACAGGTGTCCGCCGCCGGCACGTTCGAGTACCATGACTTCTCCGCCCCATCGTGGCAGTAGCGGCAGTCGAGCCCCAACTGCTGCACATGGATGGAATGCGAAAAAGGCACCGGCTGGGTGGGTTGATACCCCACCCGGGTGTACTTGGGCGTGAAAAAATAAGTCAGGCCAGCGG
>CAJWPV010000385.1 GCA_913045395.1 uncultured Verrucomicrobiota bacterium
AATGTCAAAAACGGCACCACCGGACAGCCACGAAACCGCTGCTTGAAACAGACATCAAGCTCCTCGCCGGAAAACCCCGGCAACCCACGATTCACCAGCAGCAGACCCGGTTCGTCCGCTTGACCAAGCTCGCGCAGCGAACCGATGTCAGCGAACGCGCCACGACAATCGAAGCCCGGCGCTTGGCTTGTCAACTCGCGCAAAGTTGCCGCCACGGTCGCATCCGGTTCCACCACGAAAACATTCACTAAAGTAGGCGCCACCTCGTCGCGGTTTGCCAAGCGCCTGGTCCCGCCAGGGCGGGTGTGAATCGTCGTGTACGTGCAGCACAACGGGCTTCCAAACCAAAAAAGCGCCATCGTAAGTTCACACCGATGCCGCGCAACTGCAGTCTCCCAACCTTCCCCAATGACACAGTTAAAGATCCTTAACGCCCGCTCCGCAGCCTGCGCCTCGTTGAGGGTGCCCAGCGGGAAATAGCAACCCGTGCCGTCGTGCTCGATGCGGCATGACAGCTCCGGCTTGGCGTCGGGTGTCGCCGGGTACTTGCGCTCCACCAGACGCAGCCGCCAGTAATCGACCGACTCGCGCGGATCGGCCTCATCCGGCGCAGCGACTACACTTGGGCGGATACTTCCCTCCCGTTGGCCAAGCGCCGGCCAACCGTGCTGCTGAATTTTCGCAAACAGGCTTGCCGCCTTCGCCGCCGCCACATCCTGATCCACCGCACCGAGCGAGAGCGTCCGACGCACCCCGTGATACTGGATCTTGGCCGACCAACCGCGCACACGGTGCAATTTGCCGGCACGGACATAACTGTTACGGAACACTCGGGTGCGCCAATAGGCCGGCTCCATCCGCTGATCTGCAGCCGCCTCGCCGGTTCCGACCCAACCTGCTGTCGCTTGCTTGGACATGCTTGGACAGATCTATCGTAGCTGCCTCCGCTCTACAAGCTTTGAACAAGCTTGCCCAAGCGTCAATAGCTCGGACACGGATACCCATTGGCTGCGTTGACTTGGCTCAGGAGCTTTTTTTGCTGCCAAAAAAGGCCATTTCTGCTTTAATGTCGCCGCTTGATAATCTCGGCCGGCGCAGCGAAGGAGGGGTGTCATGTCGCGTCTGCTCACACTTAAACCAACCAAATGATGAAGAAAATATTGAAGACCCAGTGCCTCCTCGTGGCCGGCATTTTGGCTGCGCAGGCTTGGGCCGCGCACGGGCAGGAACTCAGTACCGATCCGTGGGTGCCCCAGTTGAATTATGGAAACTACATCGAAGACGAGGAGATTATCGTCACGTTCAGCGATGGCCCCGGCAATCCCAAGGACTGGGTGGGCCTCTACGAGCAGGACATGGTCGCGGGCGAGGTCGACTCTCTCGCGTGGTTTTATGTCGATGCAACCCAGACCGGCAGCGAGGGTCTCACCGACGGGGAACTGATCTTTCCCGAAGGGATGACCGAAGAGGGGATCTACGAGGCGCGGTTCTTTGAGAACGACGGCTACACACTGCTGGCCAAGGCCATCTTCACCGTCGGAGATATTGGTCCAACGGTCCAAACAGACAAGTCAACCTATCTGCCGGGCGAACCGATCACGGTCGATTTTCTGGTTGGTCCCGGCAATGCCCTAGACTGGGTGGGGCTCTACAGGGAGGACATGGTGCCCGGCTCCGTCGGCAGTCTGGTGTGGTTTTATGTCGACGGAACCACGACTGGTAGTGAAGGAATTGAATCCGGAACACTTACGTTTGCCAATGGCATGGCGGATGAAGGCGACTACAAGGCGGTGTTTTTTGAGAATGACGGCTATACGATTTTCGCCGAGACGAACTTCAAGGTAATGCAGGCGGCCCCGGACACGCCAAAGGTGATTTCCACCCTGCCAGAGGCTGACGCCAAATACGCCGATCCGGAGGTCGCCTTCACGGCGCTCATCCGCAATGGCAGCACGGCACTGAACCCTGAAAGCTTGAAGCTGACCCTGGACGGCAAAGCCGTTAAGTCAGAAATCACCGCCGGCGATGACGGGATAAATACCGTTACCTTTGTTGGGGAAGGGCTGTTTGAGCCCGGTTCCAGCCATAAGTTCAACCTGGAGTTTTCTGACGACGGCGACCCGGTCACCGCCGAGGCGGTGAAGGTGGAGTTTGATGTCGCAAACTATCGGCAAATCGAGATGCCCGAGCCGCTTTACTTTGAGAATTTTGACGGGGTCGAGGAGTTTGAGCTGCCGGAAGACTGGGAGGTTGTCAACCTGTCGCAGGAACTTAACATCGAACTGGAGCCCGACGACTTCACCTCGGCCTATTACGAAGGCTGGGCAAAC
>CAJWPV010000386.1 GCA_913045395.1 uncultured Verrucomicrobiota bacterium
CCGCTGATATCGAGCGCCTCCTTGGCTGCCGTCTGCATACGGGCCGCCAACTCGTAGCTGGCAATACGCGCCTCGAGCGAATGCTCGCCAGGCCGTCGCCCGAGGTGGCCGCTGTTAATTTGTCCGAGGAAATCGAGGAAGTTGCGCTGGGCCTGACCCTGAAGATGCGCCGGCGCATCGAGATTCAAAATACGCGGCTCCCTGGCACGAAGCACCGTGCCCTGAAACAGGCTCGGCAGAAAGCCGTTGCTCCAGTTGTGGACACCATCCACCGGATGTCCGCCGGGGTCGGACAACACCATGTAGGCCGGCAACTCGTCCGTCACGCTGCCAAGCGCGTAGGTCAGCCAGGCGCCGAGGCTCGGCCGACCGGTCACCCCGGGGACGCCGGCGTTCATGTAGCGGATGGAAACCTCGTGGCCGTTGTGGCCGGTGTGCATGCTGCGGATCAGGCATAAGTCGTCGGCAATCGCGGCGGTGTGCGGCAGCAGCTCGCTAAAGTCCATGCCGCACTGGCCGTGTCGGCGGAATTTCCACGGGCTACCAAACAACTTGCGGCTGGCTTCGTTGGCAAAACTATAATGGATATCCTCCGTGTAATCCTTGCCGTCGAGCCGGGTCAATTCCGGCTTGGGATCGGTGAGGTCCATGTGGCTCGGACCGCCGTGCATGAAGAGCGAAATCATCGCCTGCGCTTTCGGCGTGTGGTGCGGCTGCTTCGGGGCAAGATCGAATGACCGTTGAACACGCGGATCAGTTGGCGGGGTGGCCAACAACTTGTCGCGGTTCAGCAGCCAGCCCAGCGCCAGGCTGCCGATGCCCATCGTGTTGTGCCGGAGAAATCGGCGGCGGTTGAACGGGTTGTTCATGCCATGATTTCCTCCACCACCCGGGCGGGCTGGCCGTCGATGAGGCTTTGCACTCGGCCACCCCGCTTGTAGTTGAGATGGTCGTGATCGAGCCCGAAGAGGCGTAGCAGCGTCGCGTGGTAGTCGTAATGATTCACCTTGTCCCGCACGGAACGGTGGCCCCACTCGTCGGTTTCGCCGTGGATGTGTCCGGCCTTGAAGCCGCCGCCGGCGAGCCACATGCTGAAGCCGTAGGTGTTGTGATCGCGCCCGGCGTTTCTCGTATTCTGGACCACCGGCAGCCGGCCCATCTCGCCGCCCCAGTGAACGACCGTGCTGTCGAGCAGGCCAAGCCGCTTGAGGTCCTTCACCAGTCCGGCAATGGGACGGTCTGTTTTTTTGCAGGCCTTGGGCAGCGAGCCTTTGATGCCGTGATGATGATCCCAAGACTGGTTTCCACTCAACACATGCACGAAGCGCACGCCGCGCTCGACGAGCCGCCGCGCAATGAGGCAGCGCGTGCCGTACTCCTTCGTCGTGGGATCGTCGATGCCGTACAGTTTTTTTGTCGCCGCATTTTCGCCGGAGATGTCCATCGCGTCGGACGCGGAAGTCTGCATGCGGGCGGCCAACTCGAAGCTGGCAATGCGCGCCTCAAGATCCAGCTCGCCTGGGTGCGACGCGCTGTGATTGCGGTTGAGGTTGCCGAGGAAGTCGAGGTAGTTGCGCTGGCCGCCGCCGCGCAGATTTGCCGGGGCCTCGAGGTTTAAGATGCGCGGCTCGCGCGCCCTCACCACGGTGCCCTGATACAGGCCCGGCAGCCAGCCGGACGACCAGTTCCACGTCCCCTCGACCGGTAAGCTGGCGGGGGCGCGCAACACGAGGTAGGCCGGCAGGTTCTGGCTTTCGGTGCCGAGGCCGTAGGTGAGCCAACTGCCCAGCGATGGCCGACCACTCACGGTGCGGCCGCTGTTGAGGGCGTGGATGGACTGGCCGTGATTGTTCACGCCGGTGTGCATGCTGCGGATGAGGCAAAGCTCATCGGCAATCTCGCCGAAGCCCGGTAGCAACTCCGAAAAATCCATCCCGCTCTGCCCGTGTTTTTTAAATTTCCAGGAACTGGGTAGCACTTGGGCGCTGGCCCCGGCTGCGTCGTCATACTTGAGTTTCACCGGGATATCCCTGCCGGCCCACTCGTCGAGCATCGGCTTGGGGTCGCACAGATCCATCTGGCTTGGCCCGCCCTGCATGAACAGCGAGATCATCGCCTTGGCCCGAGGCTCGTGGGGGGGTCGCTTGGGCAGGAGGTCGTAGGCCGCGAACTCCGGCTTGACTGGCTTGGCCTGCAAGCCCTCCCGCTGCAGCAGCCAGGTCAGAGCCACCCCGCCGATGCCCATGGCGTTCTGCGCCAAAAAATGCCGGCGACTCGACTGAAGCTGTGAATCCTCAATCGACATAGATGAATGCGTTGGAGCTAAG
>CAJWPV010000387.1 GCA_913045395.1 uncultured Verrucomicrobiota bacterium
CCTTTTTTACGGTTTGAGTCTTACGGCTCGCGCTGCGAAATCGATTCGGCCGCCGGCCACCGCACGCTGTTCGGTAGCCCATGGAAACTGCTCGAGAGCCTGGCCGGCCGCTACGAGTTGCTTGAGGAGATCGACCTGCCGTTTCCGCTCGGCGGCTGCTTTGGCTACTTCGGCTATGAGTTAAAACAATTTGTGGAGCCACACCTGCCACTGACAACCCGCAACGACCTTGAGTTGCCGGAATGTAGCGTTGGATTTTACGACAGCCTCGTCGTGTTCGATCACAAAATCGACAGGGTGTGGCTCATCTCCACCGGCTTGGGCGAGGAAGGCGACCGCTGCAACCAACGCGCCGAAGCGGCGGTGGAGTTTTGGCTCGAGCATCTCGCTACACTTGGCCAAGCGCCCGCCGCCGAACCGCCTCCTGTCCAAGTGGCGACGCCGCAAGTCAGCTCGACGATGACGCGCGACGACTATTGCGACGGCGTGCGGCGGATCATCGACTACATTTGGCGGGGCGACATTTATCAGGCCAACCTCACGCACCGTCTGGCCGCAAAGGTGGGCGTCGATGGCTGGACGCTGTTTCAGCGCCTGGCCACTGCGTCGCCCGCACCGTTCTCGGCGTTCATGCAGTGCGGTAACTTCCAGCTCGCCAGCTCGTCGCCGGAACAGTTCCTGCGGTTAAGTGGCGACCACGTCACCACCCGGCCGATCAAGGGCACGCGCCCGCGCGGTACCTCGCCCGATCTCGACGCCCGGCTGGGTTACGAGTTGCAGACCAGTGCCAAGGACCGGGCCGAGTTGGTAATGATCACCGACCTTCTTCGCAACGACCTTGGCCGGTTCTGCGAATACGGCTCGGTGACTGTGCCGGATCTGGCAAAGCTCGAGCGCTTCGCCCAGGTGCAGCACCTCGTGTCGACTGTGTCTGGCCGGTTGCGGACCGGTGTCACGCATCTGCACGCGCTTGCCTCCTGCTTCCCCGGTGGCAGCATCACCGGCGCGCCGAAGATTCGAGCGATGGAAATCATCGACGAACTCGAGCCGGTCTCCCGTGGGCCGTACACCGGCTGCCTCGGCTACCTCGGCTTCAACCGCGAAAGCCAGTTCAATATCCTCATCCGCACGGCGGTTTGCCGGGACGGCGCGGCGTGGTTTCACGTTGGGGCCGGCATCGTGGCCGACTCCGACCCGGCCGCCGAATACGAGGAAACACTCAACAAGGCGGCCGGCTGGCTGGCGGCACTGAACCTGCCGCCGTCGGCATTGCCCTTGTCTCCCGCAACGGAGTCGCCCAACCTCCGCGCGTGACCGGCCTCGGCACCATCCTCAACACCGCCTGCATCCTCCTCGGAGGGCTCGCCGGGCTTTTTATTTTCCGGAATATCTCGAAGAAAACGCAGCAAAATCTGAAGACTGCCATTGCGTTGGTGTCGCTCGCGATCGGCTTTATGATGATCTGGAACGGCCTGTCTGGCAACTACCCGGGTCAACCGGCGCGCGGCTGGTTGATGCGCGTGTACCTGTTTATCGTGGTGATGCTCTCACTAAGCGCCGGTAAGTGGCTCGGCGGCAAGCTCGGCATACAACGGCGGCTCAACAGCCTCGGTGCATGGGCGCGAAAAAAGTTCACTGCCGCCGCGCAAAAAGAGGAAGAAAAAAATCCGCCGAGCGAGGGCTTTGTCACCTGCACACTGTTGTTTTGCGTGGGACCGATGTCGCTGCTCGGGTCGATCCAGGACGGGCTCACCGGCGACATCCAAATCCTCGCGATCAAGTCGGTGATGGACGGCATCTCGACGATGACCTTTGCCACCACCTTCGGTTGGAGCGTTCTTTTTGCCGCTGTGCCGGTGCTGGTCTATCAAGGCACACTGACGCTGCTGGCCGCCGTGGTGAAACAATGGCTGGACGCGCTGCCCGAGGCGGGATTATTGATCGATTCCATGACGGCGACCGGTGGCTTCATCGTGCTGTGCATCCCGCTGTTACTACTGGAAATTCGCCGGATCCAGTTGGCCGACTACCTCCCCGCGCTCGTCATCGCCCCCGCCGCCGTCTGGACATTTTTTTGATCTGAATTTCAACGGGACTGTACCAGCACACGGAACGGGCGGCCCATGTGCGCCGGATGGGTGAGCGCCTGCAGTTGTCGCACGTCCATCGCCTGGCCAAGCGCGGGAGTCGACTGGAGCATCTCGGCGAATGCACCATTGAGGAATCGTTCCTGTGAAGTGAACAGTTCAGTCTGCAAACCAGCCGCCTCGCCGCTCTGCTTGGCCAAGCCGAAGTTGGCGTGGGCAGTGAGGTCCTGCTCGCCGGG
>CAJWPV010000388.1 GCA_913045395.1 uncultured Verrucomicrobiota bacterium
CCCGTAGATCGACCGAGCCGCAGCCGCTTACGACGATCCGTAAATTCTGCCTGGCCAAGCCGGCACGAAGCCGCCGCTGCTCGTATGCCGCGCCGCCGGCATCCAGCGTCACCGGCGCGGAGTCCACCGTGCGCGCGCCGCACATCACCGCGTCGGCGGTGGCCCGGAGCGCGAGCAGGTTGGCGTGATCGCGGCGGCTACCAAACGCGACAAACCGTCGGTGCGGTGGTGCAATTTTACCGTCGGCTGACATTGCCATGTTGATTGAAACAAATGGATGGCTCGATCTCATTCAGTACAAAAACATCGCGTCGCCGTAGCTAAAAAAACGATATCGCTCGGCAGCCGCCTCGGCGTAGGCGCGCAGCACGTGTTCGCGGCCTCCGATGCCGCCCGGCTGTGAAAACGCGCTTACCAGCATCAGTAGCGTGGACTTGGGCAGGTGAAAGTTCGTCAGCAACGCATCGACCACCCGGAAATCGTGCGGCGGATAAATGAAAATATCCGTGCGGCCAAGCCGCGGCTCGATGTGACCGGAATCATCCGCGGCCGACTCAAGCACGCGCATGCTCGTAGTGCCAACTGCGACCACCCGCCGCCCCTCGGCCCTGGCCTGGTTGACGGTCCCGGCGGTGGCGGAGCTGATGTCGAAACGCTCCTCGTGCATCGTGTGATCCTCGATGTGATCGCACTCCACCGGCTGAAACGTTCCGGGCCCGATATGCAGCGTCACCTCCGCGAACGTCACACCCTTCGCACGGAGTCGGTCGAGCAGCGCATCGGTAAAGTGTAGCCCTGCCGTCGGCGCGGCGACCGAGCCGTCGGTCTTGGCGTACAATGTCTGGTAACGTTCGCGATCGGCGAAGGTGTCGACCGGCGCGCGCTCGATGTATGGTGGCAATGGTGTCTCGCCGATGGCCTGCAGGAGTTCGTGCATGCACGGCGATTGCGGAAGCCGCATAAGATATTTGCCGGTGTCGTTCTTGTCGATAGACTCGACCCAGTGAGGAGTGGGGCGGCCATCGAGGTCGTGCAACTGGACGCGAGTCCCGTTGTGAATGCGTTTGCCGGGTCGCAGCATGCACCACCACTCACCGGGCGCGTGTTCCTCGGTGAGCAGGATTTCTACCCGGGCACCGTCGCCCTCCTTTTGACCGCGCACGCGAGCCGGGATAACGCGCGAGTTGTTTGCCACCAACACATCGCCCGCCCGGAGCAACTCCTCCAAGTCGGTAAACTGCCGGTGCGTGACGGCACCGTTGGAGCGATCCAGCGTCAGCAAGCGGGAGGCGTCCCGTTGCTCGATGGGATGCTGGGCTATGAGTTCCTGGGGAAGTGGATAGTCGAAATTGGCCGTCCGCACGGCGGCATCTACTAGCCGGTTTTAGAGTTGGTTTCAACGCAGCGGAGGCCGAGCCGCAGCGGTCCGCAGAGCGTACTGGGAGCACACGCAGCCCAGCCAAGCCACTTGGCCAGCAGGAAGAAACATCGAAAAGCCCCGAAATATCGAAATTCGGGACGGTTAAGAGCCAATAAAAAAAGTTCATTTTTTTTGAAAAATTAGTTGACGGCATGGGGAGAGAACGGTAGAAAACGGGAAAATTCGGGGCGCTTAGGGCCGTTTTGGTGTCCGAGCAACCTTTTATGTCTGCAACCCAAGACCAACCGACGACCGTTTATTCCGGTCGATTCCGTCACGGAATTGATGGAAGCCGGCGTGTCATGGTCCCTTCCAAGTGGCGCGGAAAAATCGAGTTATCCGTCATCTTATGGCCTTTGAGGGAACGGCAGTTTCTTTTGGTTTTGCCGCCCACCCGTTTGAATCTGCTGTTGGATAAGTTAAATGAAACGTCGCTTTCCAATGACGATGTGGCAGCGGTGGAAAGGGTGATAGGGGGAAACTCGGCTCAAATAAAACTGGATAAAGTGGGGCGGCTTTGTTTGCCGGAGGAATTGGCGGCCGAGGCCGGACTACGGAAGGAGGCCTTGTTTGTGGGGCGGCTCAACAAGTTCGAAATCTGGGAGCCGGGCCGATTCAAGGAAAACAACAAGGGCGATGAAGCAGTCGCGGCTGCGGCCATCAAGAATTTAAACCTATGAACCTGATGCAATATCTTTCGGTTGGTGGAACCCTTGAGGGACCAAGGGAGAAGTTTCTCTCTCGCAGGATCGGGCATAACCAGGAGGGCTTGGCCGACGAGGGGGGAGGGGAGCTTGCCCATCCGGAGCCGGTGGCGCTGGTTCGGCCAGCAGTGCAGGGCTCGGGACAGGGAGAGTTCGGTTTTTTCGAGCCGATCGAGGTTGCGCCGAAGCCCTCCGGGCC
>CAJWPV010000389.1 GCA_913045395.1 uncultured Verrucomicrobiota bacterium
CACTCACCCGAAGTTGCTCGATTGGCTGGCGGCAGAATTCATGGAACCGACGACCGGTGGTGGCGCACCATGGACGCTCAAGCGATTACACAAACTTATTATGATGTCGGACACGTATCAGCAGCAGTCGCTGCACCCACAGGAAGCCAAGTATGCGCAGCGTGATTTCCTGAATCGCAACTTATGGAAGTTCAACCGTCACCGCCTCAATTCTGAATCCCTTCGCGACGCGATGCTGGCAGTCAGCGGACAAATAAATCTTAAAATGGGCGGGTCTAGTTTTTACCCTAAAATGTCGAGTGAAGCGCTTGAAGGATTATCGCGAAAAGCAGGTGACTGGAAAGATTCGTCCACCGATGAACGCTCACGGCGCAGTATTTACATGATGACCAAGCGCTCACGCCTGCTGCCGCTCATGACGGCATTCGACTTCAGCGACACCACAGCCAGTTGCGGACAACGCGATGTCACCACCGTTGCGCCTCAGGCCCTCGCATTATTGAACAATCATTTCGCCCACAGCCAAAGCGAAGCTTTGGCCAATCGCTTGACCAAGCAAACCAGCAGAACCCATGAACAAATCAAACTGGCGTGGCGGTTGGCGTTTTGTCGTAACCCCGCCGATGCCGAGTTTGCCCAAGCGACGGCCCATCTGCGTGCTCAACAGACTCATTTCGAGAAAGAGAAAAACGCTGATCACCTCGCCTTGGCCTCCCTCTGCCATGTCCTGCTAAACTGCAACGAGTTCATCTATGTCGATTAAGAAAAAACCCAACCGTTCGAGGCTGTTTCCCTGCGGCCAAACCCGGCGCGAGTTTGTCTGGGAAATGGGTGCCGGGTTTTCCGGCTTGGCTCTGACGAGCCTACTGGGTGCGGACAGTTTTTTTGCGAAGCACGCACATGCGCTTGGCCAAGCGGCATCAAATCCACTGGCGCCGCGTCGATCGAGTTACTTCGGCAAGGCCAAGAGCTGTATATTCCTGATGATGAACGGCGGGCCAAGCCAGGTGGACACGTTCGACTACAAGCCGGAACTGCAAAAGTACGCCGGTAAATCGCTGCCTAAAGACAAAAAATACATCAACTCCGGCGGCCGACGTGTCGGCTACCTGACTCCTAATTGGCGGCCGTTCCGACCCGGCGGCCAAAGTGGACTCCTGGTTTCTGATTATTTTCCGAATGTCCGAAGGCACGCGGACAAACTGGCGGTGGTCAAGTCCTGCCAGGCAGACAGCCACGCCCACGGCTCGGCGCTTGTCGGCATGAATACTGGCAGCACCTTCATCGGTCGGCCCTCACTTGGCTCATGGTGCGTTTATGGCTTGGGCACGGAGAACCATAGCCTACCGGGCTACGTCGTTATGCTCGATAAACGCGGTGGCCCTATCTCTGGTCAGCCTAACTGGTCGTCCGGCTTCATGCCATCGACGTTTCAAGGCACGCTGTTTCGGCCAAGTGGCAATCCCATTCTCGATCTTCAAGGCCCAAGCCATCTGGACGCAATCTCACAGCGCCGACAACTGGATCTGCTCTCGCAACTCAACCAAAGGCATCTCGACGAACGCCCCGGCGGCCGGGAACTCGCCGCACGCATTGAGACGTACGAACTCGCCTACCGCATGCAGTCCGAGACACCCGAGGCAGTGGATTTGTCTAAAGAAACCCAAGCCACGCGAAACCAATACGGCATCGGCATGCAACCTACCGATGAATATGGTCGCAACTGCCTGATTGCCCGTCGACTTGTCGAGCGCGGCGTGCGCTTCATCCAGCTTTACTCTGGTGGTGGTCATCTTGAGGATACTTGGGACGGCCACGAGAGCATCGAGAAAAACCACGGCCTGCACGGAGCTGAGGTCGATCAACCGATCGCCGCGTTGTTGACCGATCTCGAACAACGCGGGCTGCTCGAATCAACGCTTGTCGTGTGGGGAGGCGAGTTTGGCCGAATGCCGTTCAGCGAAGGCAAGGATGCACCTGGTCGCAACCACAACCCGTACGGTTTTTGCATGTGGATGGCCGGTGGTGGTGTGAAAGGTGGAATGAGTTACGGCGAGACGGATGAGTTTGGCTTCCAGGCGGTGGTCAACAAGACTCATGTTCACGACATCCACGCGACGATCCTTCACCTTATGGGTATCGATCACGAATCCCTGTCCTACTTCCATCAAGGCCGTCAGGAAACCCTCACCGACATCCATGGTCGTGTGATCAAGGAAATCTGCGCCTAGTTCGTGCTGCGTTTACACCTGCTTGGTCAGCTTAACTCCCAAACGGATGAGTTTTTTTGCATCGGTATC
>CAJWPV010000390.1 GCA_913045395.1 uncultured Verrucomicrobiota bacterium
CGGTGTTTTACCTGAAGCTCCCACCGGAGAAACTGATCCAGCGCAACTTCATGAAGAATCATACGCTCGACTATTGGGAGAGCGGCATGGATCTCGGGCTGTCGCTGGATATGTTCGACAGTTTCGTCCAGTACCAGCAGTTGATGGCAGACAAGTTTGATGAACTTCGCAAGACATGGGGGTTCACCACCATCGACGCCGACCGGTCGATGAGTGAGCTGAACCGGGAACTGCGTAGCAACGTGGAGCGTGTCCTTGGTTGAGCCAACCATCACCTATGGAGGAACTTTACATCGGGGTGGATCTTGGCGGGACAAAGATACTCGCCGGCATTTTCGATTCCGAGCATCACTGCCTCGCCTTGGACAAAACCAAGACTAAGTCGGAGGAGGGATATGATGCTGTGTGCAGCCGGATTGTCGAGACGGTTCGGTCCGCCGCGGAGTTGGCCGGCATTGACCCAGAAAAGGTCAGTGGCGCGGGCATCGGCGCGCCAGGCTCGATCAGTAGCGATGAGTCGCGGGTGTTGTTCGCTCCGAATCTGGACTGGCGTGATGCCCCGCTGAAAGCGGACCTTGAGGCGCAGTTGGGCTGTCCGGTCTGGCTGGGAAACGACTGTAACGTGGCGGCGATCGGTATTCACCGGCTTGAACTGGAAGCCAAGCCCAACGACATGGTCAGTATATTTCTCGGCACCGGCATCGGCGCCGGTATCATCACCAACGGAGTATTCCTGACCGGGGCCACACGGGCGGCCGGTGAGGTGGGGCACATGGTTCTCGATCCGGACGGGCCGCTCTGCGGCTGTGGTACACGCGGCTGCTTCGAGGCGCTAGCCAGTCGCACGGCCATTTTTAAAAAGGTCAAGGCGGCTGTGAAGGATGGGCGCAAAACCCTGTTGATGGATAATGGCGGCAATTCTTTAACCAAGATACGCAGCGGTAAACTCCGGCGTGCCATCGAGGATGGGGACAAGCTTTCCATAAAGGTGCTGAACGAAACCTGCTTTTACACCGGCCTAGCCATCGCCAACCTCTGCAACTTGCTGAACCCGGAGGTGGTTGCACTTGGTGGAGGACTGGTCGAGCAACTTCATGCCACCATGATGCCGGTCGTACGGGAGGTTGCCCTGGAGCGGATCATGCCCGGGGCACGGCATGTGCGGATCATAGCCACTTCATTGGGGGACGATGCGGGCATTACCGGGGCGGCCATCCTCGCCCACGACCACAGCTAGGTTTCCCGATGCGGCGCGGCGTCATCGACATCGGCACGAACTCGGTCAAACTGCTCATCGCCGATTTGCACGATGACGCTATTTCGCCGCAATTTGAAACCAGCCGCCAAACACGTCTTGGCAGCGGACTCTATGCCGAAGGCAAACTCCAAGCTGAGCCGATTCATGCCACTGTCGTCGCAGTCAATGAGTTGATTCTCTTGGCCAATAGACAAGACTGCACCAATATTAGTATCATCGCCACGAGCGCGGTCCGCGAAGCGCTCAACTCTGGTGAACTACTTGGGACACTTGCCCAATCAGTGCAGATACTCAGCAGCGACGACGAGGCGTGCCTGGCCTTTTCCGGCGTCACCACCGATCCGCATCTGGCTAAGCAGAAGATTGTGGTGCTTGATACTGGCGGGGGCAGCACTGAGTTCATTGTTGGCGACGCGGATGGGATGAGGTTTCACTTGAGCCTTTCGCTTGGTTCGGTGCGTTTGATGGAGAGCCACGCCATTTCAGACACCCCGGGCGCCGATGAACTGGCTGCCGTACGCGAATCGATCGACACCCAGCTACACGCCCGGGCGATGCGGGGGGTGCGTCGGCAAATCGCTGCGCTTGGGCGAGCGCGGCAGGTTACAATGGTGGGTACCGGCGGCATGGCCGGTATCCTTGCCAAGATGGAATTGGGAATGGAAGACTACGATCGTGAGAGGATTGAGGCGGTTGAGTTGAGTTTTGAACGAGTGATGGCCTGGCGCGAAAAGCTGTGGGAATTGCCGCTTACCCAGCGCGTAGAAATTGCCGGCTTGCCTGCTAACCGGGCGGATGTCGCCTTGTTCGGCAGCCTGATCTATGAGCAGGCGATGCGGCAGCTTGGCTTTTGCGCTTTGCGGGTCAGCACCCGTGGCATCCGGTTCGGTGTCCTACGATCCTAAGCCTCGAAACAAAAAGACTCGTAAAATTGTCGTTTCGCCCTTACACAGATGCCTACCACTGTCCCGTGGTGTAATGGTAGCACAGCGGTCTTTGACACCGTTAGTTTAGGTTCAAATCCTAGCGGGACAACCACTT
>CAJWPV010000391.1 GCA_913045395.1 uncultured Verrucomicrobiota bacterium
TTTCCTCGGCGAACTCTCGAAGGAAACTCAGCGCCAGCATCGGGATGTCCGAGGCCCGCTCCCGCAGGGGCGGTGCCCAGAGTTCCACCACGCCGAGCCGAAAATAGAAATCCTCCCGAAACTCGCCGTTGGCGACCAACTCCTTCAGGTTTTTGTTCGTCGCCGCGACAACTCGCACGTCCGCCGACAACGTCTTGCTTCCCCCAACGCGCTCATAGGTGCGTTCGCCGAGAAACCGCAGCAGCTTGACCTGCGTCGTCTCGTCGATCTCGCCGATCTCGTCGAGAAACAGTGTCCCGCCCTCGGCCTGCTCGAACCGCCCGACGCGACGCTCGTGTGCGCCGGTGAACGCCCCCTTCTCGTGGCCGAACAACTCACTCTCGAGCAGTGTCGGCGACAGGGCCGCGCAGTGCACCGTCACCATCGGGTGCCCCGAGCGCGGACTAAGCTGGTGGATCGCCTTGGCCAGGAGCTCCTTGCCGGTGCCGCTCTCGCCCTGGATCAGCACGGTCGCCCGCGATGGCGCCACCTGCCGGACGATATCCATCACATCTTGCATCGGCTCCGACTCGCCGATGATGTTTTCCAGCCCGAACTTTTTGTTGAGTTGCTGCTTGAGTGTTTTGTTCTCGCTTTCGAGAGTGCGCAGCTTTAGCGCACGGGCAATGCGCGCCTCGAGTTCGTCGATCTGCATACGGCCCTTGGCCAAGTAATCGTCGGCGCCCAGCTTGAGTGCCTCGACCGCCAGTTCCTCCGAGCCGTAGGCGGTCATCAAGATGCAAATCGGCGGCTTGGCCAGCGACTTGGCCCTGGCGATCAGCTTCATCCCGTCCTCGTTGTTTGGCAACCGAAAGTCGGTCAGCAACACCTCGAACGATTCCGACTCGAGTAGGTTCGCCGCAGAGGCGGCATCCTCGGCCACATAGACCTCGTAACGATCCTCCAGCGCGGCGCGCAGCCCGTCGCGTGTCGGCTTCTCGTCATCAACGATGAGTAGATTCGGGTTCATGCTTCGCCGGCAACCGTCTCGAGGAGGTGTTGTCGCCGTTCCTCCTGCGGCAGCCAAATACGGAAGGTTGCTCCGTTGCCGCCGTAGCTCACAAGTTCCAGCCGACCGTCGTGGTCGCGCACGATTCGCTGCACAATCATCAGGCCAAGCCCGGAACCTTGTTCCTTCGTCGTATAGTACGGCTCAAAAATCCGCTTGATTTGTTCCTGCGGAATCCCGCCGCCGGTGTCGGTCAGGCTCACCCAGACGCCGTCGCCGGCCTCCCCGGTCTTGATGGTCAATTCGCCGCCAGTGCTCATCGCGTGCATTGAGTTTTTCATCAGGTTGATCAGCGACTGCTTGATCTGCGCGGCATCGAACAGGGCCAGGGGCAGCGACTTCGCAAACTCCAGCTTGATCGCTTGGCCGCGATTGTCGAACTCCGGGCGCAGCAACTCGATCGTCTCCTGGACCGTGTCGTTGAGGGAATTTTTTTTAAGCTTCGGCTTGCTCGGGCGAATGGCCTGCAGAAACTGGGTCACGATGTAGTCGAGCCGGTTGACCTCGCCCTTGGCCACGCCGATGTATTTTTCCAGCTTGGCCGCAATGTCGTGCACTTCCTCGGGGTCGCCCTCGCGCTTGGCCAAGCCGCCCTCGCTGCTCACCGCCGGTTGGCCAAGCTTGCGGATTTCACGCTCCATCAGCTGTAGGTGAATGCTCAGGGCGTTGAGCGGGTTGCCCAGTTCGTGCGCCACACTGGCCGCCAGCAGTGTCAATGCCTGGATGCGCTCGCTCTCAATCGCCTCGTGGGTTTGTTCGCGAGCCTCGGTGGCGTCATGCAAGATCAGCGCCATTCCGGTGCTGCCCTTTGCGTCGCCGTCGAGCGGCGCAGCGTAAAGCCTGATGAACCGTTTCCGGGGGTAGTCCAGCTCGAACTCCCGCCGCACCACACTCCGGCCGCCCTCGTGATCCGCCGCCTGCAGGGAGGCCCAGTCAAGTTCGGGAAGCAGCCGCGTCACCGGCTGATCCATCGCCGAATCCTCCTCAAAACCGGTCAACCGGGTCACCGCGGCGTTGAGATAAGTAACGTTCCCGTCCGGGTCGGCGACCACTACGCCGTCCTCGATCGTGTCAAACAGCGTTTCCAGAAACGACCGATCCCGGACAAGCCTCTCAACAAACGACTGCAAGTTTTCCGGGTTGAGGGCATCGATGCGCCCGAGAACCTTTTCAATGAAACTGGACTTGGTCGAGGGCATGCAGCTTAAAGCCACTTTTTGATTTTGAAATACACAAAGGTGGCCAG
>CAJWPV010000392.1 GCA_913045395.1 uncultured Verrucomicrobiota bacterium
TCAATGGCGAAGTGGCCAAGCCGTTCATGTACTCGGGCACGATGCACATCTTCGCGATAAGCGGACTGCACATTGCGATGATTGCAGCCATCCTCGTCCAGTTGATGAGAATGGTTCGGCTGCCCCGCGTTGCCTGCAGCTTGTTGCTGATTCCGGCCCTGTGGTTTTACGTGGCGGCGACCGGCTGGCAATCATCTGCGGTACGCTCGTCGCTCATGGTGACAATCGTGGCAATGGGCTGGATTCTAAAACGCCCCGGCGACTTGGTGAATTCACTCGCCACGGCCGCTGTGCTGATCCTGCTTTGGGAGCCACAACAATTGTTCATGACGAGTTTTCAGCTTTCGTTCTGTGTTGTGTTGTCCATCGCGATGTTTGCCCTGCCGCTGCAGGAACGGATCGGAAAACGGCTGCAACCCGACCCGTTACTGCCGCCGGAGTTGTGGCCGAGGTGGTCGAGTTGTCTTGTCCGGTTCGTTATTCCGTTGGTCGCCGTGTCCGCTGCGGCTTGGCTGGGTTCGCTGCCCTTGGCGGCGTCAAACTTTAATCTGTTCACGCCGGTGACGCTGCTCGTCAACACACTTATCGTCCCGCTTGCTGGGTTGGCTTTGGCCAGCAGTCTTGGCTGTCTGATTTGTGGCGCTTGGCTGCCGGCGATCTCGGCGTTGTTTGCCTACAGCGCCTGGTTGTGGATGCGTGTAATGATCTGGCTCAGCGAGGCGGCGGCGGCGTTGCCTTTTGGGCATCAGTATGTGGCCGCGCCGCCAGCTTGGCTAATGTTAATTTACGTGGTGGCCCTGGCCTTGTGTGCGATGCCTTGGGCTGTGAAAACGAAGCGCCTCGGGACGCTGGCGTTGGTCGGCTTGGCTTTTGTCTTATTTGCGTCGGAGAGCTTGGCCAGGCGTGGTGAGTTTACGCTGACTGTGCTGCCGCTCGACAGCGGCTCGGCGATGTTTGTAGAACCGCACGACGAAAAGACGCTGCTCATCGACTGTGGCAGCGACTTCGGCGGCCGTCTTGCCGTGGTATCATTTTTGCGGATGCAAGGCTACGATCGGCCGCCATGGGCGGCCGTCACGCATGGCGACCGCCACCACGTCCAGGGCTTCGGCAGCCTGGCCGCGGAAATGGGCTGGCCGGTGATGTTCGTCAACCCGACCCGGTTCAACTCTCCGTACTACAAGGAAATGTTGAACGGACTTGAGGCTGCCGGGCAGCCGCCGGTCGTTGTCGCTCGCGGCAACTCCATCACTGGCTGGGAGGTGCTGCATCCGACGGGCCGCGATCGCCTGCCCAAGGCCGACGACAATGCGACGGTGCTCGCCCGCGAGGTGCACGGCGTGCGGTTGCTGCTACTCTCCGATCTAGGTGAAGCGGGTCAGGCGGACCTGGTCGCGAGCGGATTGGATTTGCGGAGTGACATTGTTGTGACGTCCATGCCTGGCGTAGGCGAGCCGCTTAGCCAAGCGTTGCTCGCGGCGATCGAACCTAAGGCAATCGTGCTCAGCGCAGGCACGTTTCCGTACTCGGAGATTCCGTCGGCCGAGTTGTTGGACCGCTTGGCCAGGCGCGCCGTGCCGCTGTTCAACACGCTGGAGGACGGCGGCATCGAGCTAATAATCCGGCGAAACGGCGAATGGCGGATCGAGGCGATGCAGGGCCGTGAAGCCGCAAGCCAGCGCAAAGAACCAAAACCTTAAAACCTGAAACTGAACACTCCCTGATCAGCGTCCGAGTAATTTGCCCATTCCCGGCATCGCGCCCATGCCTCCACCCATCTTGGTCATCATTTTTTGGAACTTACCCATCTTCTTCATCATTTTCTGCATCTGGCCGAAGCGTTTCAGCAGGCCGTTGAGCGCGGCGACCGTGGTGCCGCTGCCGGCGGCGATGCGCCGCCGCCGCCGGGCGTTGAGGATGACCGGGGTGCGGCGTTCCTGTGGTGTCATGCTGCAGATCATTGCCTCCATATGGCGGAATTCCTTTTCACTTTTGCCAAGGTCGGAACCTTTTATCTCACTCCCACCGCCAGGCAGCATCTCGACGATGCTCTCCAGCGAGCCGAGTTTTTTGATCTGGCGCAGTTGGTCGAGAAAATCCTCGAGGGTGAACTGACCCTTCTTCATCCGCTCCTCAAGTTTGCGGGCGGTCTCCTCGTCAACCACCTCAGCGGCCTTCTCAACGAGGCTGACGACATCACCCATACCGAGGATGCGCGATGCCATCCTGTCGGGGTGGAATGGCTCGAAGTCGTCCAGTTTTTCGCCGATGCCGGCGTACTTGATCGGC
>CAJWPV010000393.1 GCA_913045395.1 uncultured Verrucomicrobiota bacterium
CTTCGTAGGAGGCGTTCGCCAGGGCCGCTTGGCCAAGCGCTTGGCCAAGCGGATCGATCTCCACGGCACTGAAGCCAAGGTGCGAGTGGCGTCGCCAGCCCTCGGCATGCTGAAACTCCCCCGACAGCCGGCCAAGTGCCAGCGACATTTCCTCCATTGTCTGCAGGTATGAATTCAATCCCTGGCTGACATCGAGCCATTCCTTTTGGCTGCGATGCGCGGCGAGTGCCTGGCGCTTGGTTTCGAGCACATTTGTCGTGTCGATGAACAGTCCGGGCACGATCCGCCGCCGCATGGCATCCCGCAGGCCGTGAGGCATCCCATGGTACACGGCCACCTCCCCGTCCACCGGCGGGCGCTTAGGCGAAACCTCAAAGTTTGGCATGCCGCGCGAGAAGGCGGCCGTCACAGCCAGACGCGAGGTGTTGGTGTGATCCTCCATGTAATCCTCCGGCGAATGCGTCAGCACGATGGTTGGGTTGACCTCGCGGATGATCGATGCCAAGTGCCGCAGATGCCGGAGGTCATAAAGTATCTCGAGGTCGCGGGAGAAGGGCGAGTGAAACTCCGCACCAATTATGGTGGCAGCATCCCGCGCCTCGACCAAGCGCTTGGCCTCGATCTTCTCCGCGCCCATGCTGACGCTACCGCAGTTGCCGCTGGAGATATTGAGGGTGTGCGTCTCCCAACCGGCCTGCCGAAGCAGCACAAGCGTGCCGGCCATCATGAACTCAATGTCGTCCGGATGCGCGGCGATGGCGATGGCGATCCGCCGAGATTGGTCAGTCGGATCAGGCACGCAACTTGGAGAGTTTGACAGGCTGGTTTTTCTTTGCGGACAAGTCGGCGGCGAAGATCACCTCATGCGTTTTGGCTGCGGTGGCGAGGTCGGTTAACGGCATCTCTTTGTCCTTGGCCAGGGCATTGAAGAACGCCTCGAACTGTGTCTGAAACGGGTGATCGCTCACGTCGCCGGAGTCGACCAGTTTCATCGACAACTCGCTCCACTTGTTTTTGTCGAGGCCGCCTGCCCCACCGAGTTTGTTCGAGTGAAACTTGTTGTCCAGCAGGCTGCCTTCACTTCCGATGAGGTGCGTGTGAAAATAGTACGGCTGAATGCAGTCGATGACCGACGCGGTCTTGCCGACGCGTCCGTCCTTGAACTTGAGGATCGTCACACTGGTGCTGCCGTACTCATATTTTTTGAAATCCTTGTTGGCAGAGCCGGTGGAGTAGCTGCTGACACTCTCAACCTCGTCGCCCATGCAGAGCAGCAGCGCGTCGAGCGCGTGGCAACCGGCCGAGAGTAAACTGCTGCCACCGGCGTTGCGCTTGGTGTTCCAGCGGAACTGGGCGTACCACGGGCCAATACCGTGATAGTAGTCGATCTCACCGTAATGGATTTCCCCCAGCAACCCCCGGTCGATTACGGCCTTGGTAGCGAGGAACTGGCTCGAGTAGCGGCATTCAAAACAGACGCACGTCTTGACGCCGGCATTGGCTACCGCCTTCTGAATGGCACGGAGATCTTTCAGGTTCAGCGCGAGCGGCTTCTCGATGATCAGGTGTTTGCCTGCCTTGGCGGCGTCGATGACTTGGCGGGCATGCTGATACGGGTAGCTGCACACCGAGATCACATCGATCGATGGGTCGGCGAGCATGTTTTTGAGGCCGGTGTGGCACTGGATCTCGCCGCCGTGTCTGGCGCTGAGCTCCACCGGATCGAGTCTACGCGACGAGCAAACCGCCGTGACCTGCCCCTGGTCGGTGGCGTTGATCGAGTCGATGTGCGCGCCGGCGACCCACCCGTAGCCAACCACGCCGACGTTGAATTTTTTCATGTGTTCGGAAATCCGCGGATGCCCGATGCCACAATGAACCCGCTTAATTGTCAACTGTTGCGTGTCGGGGCAAATCGTGGGATGTTTCGCGCTCGTCAGGTTTTGCGGTGTAACCGATTATCTATTTGCGCCGTCTTGGCCTGTTTGCGCGGAAACACGAATCAAGCTCATGTCAAAACAAGAAAAGAACTCCACCCCCGACTGCGGTTGCTCCACCGGCGAATGCCAGCCCACACGCCGCCAGTTTTTCAGTCGTGGCGCCCAGTCCATTGCTGCCATCGGCGTGGCGGTGCAATCCGGCGCGGCTGTCCGGGCGGCTCGCCACAAGCCAAGCGGCTGGCTGCCGACCGGCCTGGAGCAGACGCGCGACATGACTGTGGCCGGTGGCTTGGTTTACGTCGCCGGCGACTCGGCAGTGGCCGTGCTAAAGCCGGGTGGC
>CAJWPV010000394.1 GCA_913045395.1 uncultured Verrucomicrobiota bacterium
CGCATTGGGGGCTGTGGCGATATTGATTTGGTCTTGGAATACCAACATGACGCTCTCACAGGTAAAGCTTGGTTATTACTGCCTCTCATGTAAACAGACTGAGGATTTATCGGCATATCGGGATGACTATCCAACCAATTGGAGGCAATACCCTCGGGCGATGAGCGATTCTGTTTTGTACTGTGTTCTTTGTAAGAAAGGTCCTGCTCACCCTGTCAACGAGTGTGAAACCTGCGGATCTGTTTTCATTCTGCATCTTTTTCCAAAATACGATGAGTTCGGCTCTCCCTCTTGCCCCAAGTGTGACTCCGCTTTCGGTCAAATGGCCAAGTCTAAAGGTATCGATCTGATGCCCAAGGCGCTCAATCCCTGACATCCTTAAAAACTTGCTGGCCAAGCGGCGTGCTTTTCCCGACTCTGTCCGTGCGATCTGACGATGTTTGCAGGAACCTACACCGCCCTGGTTACGCCGTTCCACAAGGGGCGAGTCGATGAAGGGGCATACAAAAAATTGATCTACGACCAAGTCCGCGCGGGAGTGGATGGAATTGTGCCAGTGGGCACCACCGGCGAATCACCCTCGCTTGGCTTTGACGAGCACATTTGGGTCATTGAGCTTGCCGCGCAGGCAGCCAAGGGCAGGGTTAAGGTACTCGCCGGCACCGGTGCCAACTCCACTGCCGAGGCCGTCCACCTCACGAAAGCCGCCGAGGCAGCTGGTGCCGACGGATCACTGCAGGTGGCTCCCTACTACAACAAGCCGTCGCAGGAGGGCCTGTTTCAGCATTTCAAAAAGATCGCCCGCGCAACCAGGCTGCCGATCGTCCTTTACAGCATCCCCGGCCGCTGCAACATCACCATCGAGGTGCAGACTGTCCAGCGCCTGGCCAAGGCGTGCAAAAACATTGTCGGCATCAAGGAGGCCGGCGGCGATGCCGATCGTGTGAGCCAGCTTCGAGCCGCGCTTGGCCAACGGTTCACCATTCTGAGCGGCGACGACGCGTTGACGCTGCCGTTCATGGCCGTCGGTGCCGAGGGCGTCATCAGCGTGGCCTCGAATATCATCCCACGGCAGATCGCGAAGATGGTCAATGCCTTTGCTGCCGGCAACTCGGTCGTGGCACTCAGGCTGCACCAGAAATATTACCCGATGTTCAAGGATTTGTTCATCGAGACGAATCCTGTGCCAGCGAAAGCAGCCTTGGCCATGCTGGGTAAATGCGCGGAGGAATACCGTCTGCCACTCTGCAAAATGTCGGCGGCCAACCGAGCGCAATTGGCCAGGACACTTAAAGCCTGTGGCGTGCTCAAAAAATAACCGCCATGACCAAAGTCATCATCAACGGGGCCAAGGGTCGAATGGGTGAAACGCTGCTCCGCTGCGGCGAGGCCAATCCTGACATCGAGATCATTGCGGGGGTCGACATCGCCGACGACCTGTCCGGGGTAATCGAGAAGGCCGACGTAGTCGTTGACTTTAGCTTTCACGAGGTCACCCGGCCGGTTGCCGAGCTTTGCGCCCAGCATAAAAAAGCATTGGTGATCGGCACGACCGGTCATTCCGCTGATGACAGGGAAGCGGTGTTGAAAATTAAATCAGAGATTCCTATCGTGTGGGCCTCCAATTATTCCACCGGGGTGAACACCTTGTTTTGGCTTACGCGAAAAGCGACCGAGGTGCTGGGAGCCGACTTCGACCTCGAGGTTGTCGAGATGCATCATCGCCTCAAGCGAGATGCGCCAAGCGGCACAGCCGCCACGCTGGCCGAGATTTTGGCTGAAGTGCGCGAGGTGTCTCTCGGAAAGGAACTGCGCCATGGCCGCGAGGGCATTGTCGGTGAGCGGACCGATTCTGAGATCGGGATGCACTCGCTGAGGGGCGGCGATGTGGTTGGTGACCACACTGTGGTGTACGCTGGAAACGGCGAGCGGCTCGAGTTGACACATAAGGCAGCCAGCCGCGACACGTTCGCCAACGGCGCGCTGCGCGCCGCCATATGGGCCTGCTGCCGGGAGCCTGGCCTTTACAGCATGGAAAACGTACTTGGCCTTGAATGAGATTCTGAAATGAAAACAACTTGTAGAATTGCTGCTGCCTGCGTGTTTGTCGCGGGCTTTTTTGTGACTGAAACCCTGCCTTTGGCCAAGCGGCCTAACATTTTGTTCGCCATCTCGGACGATCAATCATATCCGCACGCGTCGGTCTACGGTTGCAGGGGGATTCGTACGCCGGCCTTCGACCGAGTGGCAAGGGGGGGGGTGTTGTTCCACACCTGTATC
>CAJWPV010000395.1 GCA_913045395.1 uncultured Verrucomicrobiota bacterium
AGCAATCTCATCTATATGGTTCGAAACGGCGGCCTTCTCGCAGCGGTCGATGCCACCAACGGAAAGCTGCTCTACCGCGAACGCCTCAACGCGCCCGGCCAATACAGCGCCTCCCCCGTCGCCGCAAACGATCACATTTACCTGAGCTCAAACCGGGGCGTCATCACCATTGTCAAAGTGAACAAAGAATTTAAAATCATCCATCAACACGATCTTAAAGGCCCGGTGTTTGTCACGCCTGCCATTGACAAGAACACACTGTATGTCCGCACCGAAAAAGCCATTTGGGCATTTCGAACGAACGACTAAACCATTCGGTTATTTCCCGATCCGCGGGACGAGCTGGTCGGGCACCGGCTTGACGCTGGCCTGAAGTTTTTCGCCCAGCTTGGCCAGGCGCTCGACAATCTCGGGGTGCTTCGCGGCCAGGTCGTATTTCTCGGACGGATCCTCACCCAAGTGGTACAGCTCCGGCTTGGCCAAGGGCTTGGGGTTGATGCCGTTTTCCCCACGAAACTGCGCCTTGTAGTTGCCGGAACGCACCGCGCTCAACTGGGCGCCGCCAAAGTAAAACATCCCCTTGCGCGGACTCTTCCCGCGCTTGAGAAGCACATCGCTTAAGTCGTAGCCGTCGATTGCGCGGTCGTCCGGAGCCTTGACCCCGGCCAGACTGGCAAACGTCGGTAGCACATCAAGCGTGCTGCCCATCTCCTGCACCACACCCGGTTTCACGTTGCCCGGGCCCCAGAAAATTGCTGGCTCGCGCATGCCCCCTTCTCGAGTGCCGCCCTTGGCCCCACGCAGCAGACCGGCCGAGCCGCCGTGCGTCTTGAAAACCTCCCACGGCCCGTTGTCGGACGTGAACAGCACGATTGTTTTCTTGTCGAGCTTCTGTTTGCGCAACGTGTTGAGCACCTGGCCAACCGACCAGTCAATCTCCGAGATCACGTCGCCATAAATCCCATTCAGGCTTTTGCCCTCAAACTTCTTGGATCGGTACAGCGGGATGTGCGGCATCGAGTGGGCGAGATAAAGGAAGAATGGTTTGTCCTTGATGTCCTTGATGAAGTTCACCGCCTGCTGGGTGTAGCGACGGGTGATGGTGGTTTGATTCACTGGCCGCTCGATCTCCTCGGCATTTCGCAGCAACGGCACCTTGTAAATCGACCAGGGTGATGACTTGCCGATTTCCACCCAGTTGCCCTTGATCGATGGATCACGATCCATGTCGTTGGAGTACGGGATGCCGTAATACGAGTCGAAGCCCTGCGTGATCGGCAGGTGTTTTGGCAAATGCCCCATGTGCCACTTGCCGACCATAGCAGTCTTGTAGCCGGCACCCTTGAGCACCTCGGCGACCGTGACCTCGCTTTGCGGTAGGCCACCGGCGGAATCGGGAAACAGCACCACCCGGTTGCTCGAGGCCATCCCTGAGCGCACCGGCAACCGACCAGTCATCAAGGCTGCGCGGCTGGGCGTGCAGACCGGCGCCGAGGAATAGAATTGCGTCCACTTCTGCCCCTGATGCGCCATGCGATCGAGGTTCGGCGTGTGGATGGTTGGATGGCCGTTGCACGACATATCGCCGTACCCCTGGTCATCGGTGAAAATCACGACGAAATTCAACTGCTCCTTGGCCAATCCCGACGAACCCAAACCAAGCGCTACGCCCAAACCAAGCGCACCCAGTTTCAAACCGTTCAAAAAAAAGGAGTTCATGCGGAGCAACCTACCAAACGCCCTGCCCTGTTAGAAGAAAAAGAAACCAGACGCTCGCTTAGTCTACAGCTTCAAAAACTATCCTCGCTGAACTCAGGGTTTTGTTTCGGCGTGTCGTGCCTAGGAAATAGTAACTGGCCGCTTTTGGGTTGTCCCTTGTACGCCATGGCTTAGTTCCTCCGGCCACAGTTCAGGGTGATCCGCGGGGTGGCAACTCAGTGACTGACCGACAGCATTGAACAGATCGCCATAACGACAGCCCAGCGCGGTATGCGCGGCTGCCAGTCCCGACATCGTTGCGCCGGCGACACCGTGACCCAATGTGCACGCTCCACACATCATTAGGCCGTTTATCGGTGTCTTTATCGGCCACGCAAACGGCCCAACATGGCTCCGTGTTTTTTCTGTCCCGTAAAGATTGCCGGAAGTCGAGGCAACATAATGGCGATTGGTCAAAGGGGTGCCAAGCTCTGCGAAAACCGTGGCGTCCCGAATCCCGGGAAGGGTGTTCTCCAACGCTTCAAACATCCGGCCTGTGAGGTTCTCCTT
>CAJWPV010000396.1 GCA_913045395.1 uncultured Verrucomicrobiota bacterium
TGGCCGTCAACTCGAGGTCGGTCCATTCACCTTTTTTGTAGGCGCGTTTTTTTGCCACTTCAGCAGTCGGTTGGTGCACCCAGCCACGGCCGCCGGTCTCGTACAGGCCGCCGGTCTCATCCGTCTCGTCCACCTCGACCTGAAAGCCGTGGACGCTGACGCCGCTCTTCACTCGATCGACGCGAAAATAAAATCCGCTGTCGCCATGCAGCACGCGGAACTTGGCTTTCACCACGAAATCCCTGAAGCGTTTCTTGCTCAGCAAAATGCCGTGGCGAGGTTCGCTCTTCGGGCTGGTGCCGATGATGGCGCCATCCTTCACCTCCCATTTACCGCCCGGCGTGGGTTCCCAGCCGTCGAGGTTTTTGCCGTTGAAGAGCGGCTTGAACTTGGCATCCGCTGCCTGTGTAGAAACGCCGGCCAAAAGGAGCAGGCCCAAAACCAATCCAAGGGTGAGTGTTTTTTTCATGTGCGAGCGACCGGCAGCCTAACGCACCCTGCTGATTTGCCAAGCGCTTAGGCCGCCGAACAGCGCGTGCGGTGTCCATGCAGCGAGATGCGGCGAGAGTTGACCGCCAACGGCCATCGCGAATTGCTGAACCATGAAGAATGCCAGGCAGACGATGATGCCGGCGGCGACACCCACTGCGGCGTTGCGGCGGCCGGCCGGTGCGGCGAAGGGGATTGCGATCAGCACGACGATGAAGCACGTCAGCGGCTCGGCCAAACGGGCCTGGTACTGGGCGTTGAGGATCGCTTTTTTTTCCGGCGATATGGCTGGGTGGATGCGCCTATAGCCGTCGATCTCGGCCAACGACACGCTCCAGCGCTTGTGCGCCCGCTTATCGAATAGCGGTGCGATCTTCAGTTCGCCCTCGATTTGTGCTGGTGTTTCGTCGAACTCCTCGAGACGGAGTGTTTCGCGCCAGGTGATGGCGTGCGCCTCAGGGAATCCTTCCGTAGGTGCGTAGTCCTTGATGGGGATATCGTTGCCATCAATTCCTTTGGCCTTTAAAAAAGTCCATCCGTCATCTTCCCACAGCGCAATTGGAGTCATGATTTCGCGCTTCGGCTGGTCGTCGTCCCATTTCCACGAGATGATGATGGGGTTCTTGCCAACGCCGCGCATCTCGCCGGTTGCCGGATTGAATGCCGGTATTTGCCAGCTGCGGTTGGCGTGATCGTTGCGGAATTTCACATCGGCGATCCATCTGCGGCCGAGGGGGTTTTCTTCGCCGGCTGCCTGGCCGCCCTTGATGATTTCCCCCTCGCGCAGGCCGTTTGGCAGCCAATTCTCGTTCGACCAATACAATCCCGCCGAGAGCAGCACACCAACAAGCAGATAAGGCGCGCTCATACGAAACATGCCGACGCCGGCGTTGCGGATGGCGATGAACTCGTGATGACGCGAGTGCTGGTTGATGGCGTACATGAGCGATAGCAGCAGCGCCACCGGCACGACGACGAAGAAATGCCCCGGCAGTGTCACCCAGTAAAACCGTGCGATCTCGGCCGCACCCAATCCGGCAAACTCATCCAGCCCGTTGATCAGGTCGAAGGCAATCCACAGGATCATAAACCCGGACAGACAAATGATGAACGGAACGAGCCACTCTCGAATGAGATAGCGATCCAGCAGACGCATGAGCGGCGCAGCGTATCCACGGCCCGAGGCCAAGGCAAGCGGCGCTCTTGGTCAGGCGCTCAAAAGAGTCCCGGTATGAGGGCCTTGCGCTTGGCCGGGTAATCCGGAAACTGTCCGCGATACCAGCGGTGGTGTGACCGGGCACGCGGCACAAGGTTGGCCATCGTCCACGCCGCGAATGCCAGTCCAGCCGGGCTCCATGTGAGCAGCGCCCAGCCGATCCACTCGACGATTTCGCCGAGATAGTTCGGGCAGGAAACCCAGCGGAACATTCCGCCGCGCGGGATGGAGTATTCGCCGGGATTCTCCCTGCGCAATCGCAGCAGCCGATTGCAGGAATCCATGTTGATCACCAAGCCGATGCCAAAAACCATCGACCCGGTGACAAAGCGCCAGTTGCCAAGCCAGGCGGAACTGTCGATGGTCGGGTGGATAAACAGCCAGGCGCCCTGCAGCGAGCCGTTGATGAGATTAAACGCCAACCCCATCAGCATCAGCAGCATCGGCATCGGGCTGCTGGTCCTGGCCAGGCGGAACGGATAAATCCACGCCCGGTGCACATAGTGCACCTGCCAGATCAGGAAAAACACGAGCATCACCGGCGACTCCCAGCCGCGAACCC
>CAJWPV010000397.1 GCA_913045395.1 uncultured Verrucomicrobiota bacterium
CGGTTCATGCTCAAGGTGAAGATCACTCACCCGGACCGCGACGAGGAACGCCAGATCCTCGACCTCATGGGACGCACCAGCGCCGGGCCGGAGACGCAGCAAGTCATCTCGATCAACGACATCCTCACCGCCCGCGAGGTCATCAACAACATTTACACCGACGACAAGGTCAAGGACTACATCGTGGACATGGTCTGCTGCACACGCGAACCGGAGCGTTACGGCATCAACATCGCCGATTTCATCCAGTTGGGCGCCTCACCTCGCGCCACCATCGCGCTTACGCTCACGGCCAAGGCGCACGCCTTCCTGCACGGACGCGGATTCGTCACGCCGCAGGACGTGAAGAGCGTCGCGCAGGATGTGTTACGCCACCGCGTGGCCGTCACGTTCGAGGCCGAGGCCGAGGAGAAAAACTCCGAGTCCATCATCCAAAAAATCCTCGACGAACTCCCCGTGCCGTAACGCATCCGACGCTGCGACCGCGGTCCGCCGATGACTGGCTGGCTCAAGAACTACGCTCCGCAACACTTCATGATCTCCTTCGGGCTGGCGGCATTCGTTGGCTTGATGATATCGATCATCTCGGTGGCATTCGTGGAAGGTATTGCTTGGGTCAACGGCAAACTGCTCATCACTCCCCACGCGCATGACGCCATCGGGAAAATCCGCCAGGAAGAATACGGCGACAGCTAAACCTGCACCGCTCTAAAAACGCCCTCCTCGGCGCAGGAGTCAACCTGCGAGGCAGCGATGCTGAATCCGTGCTTGGCCAGGCTCCTAGTCAGGGTCCGCTTCGTGTGGCGGTAGGAAAAAAAGAGCCGCAACGAGCGCCCGGCAATGAACTCGAGCGGCTCTCCATTGATGGTCAGCTCGAGCGCCTTGGAAAACACGAAATCGGCGACGACCCGCAGCAACTTGTCAATTTCCTCGATGCCAAATCGCAACTGCCCCGCCGTCGCCGGCACTCCCAAGCCAACGAGAAACGACAGCAGCCAGTCGCGTGTTTCAGCGTTGTTGTATTGCGGCAGCACCGCCTCTACGCCACTTCGATAATTGTCGCCAGGCGCGAGGTTGGCGCTGAGCAGCAACGAATCGCCCTCCCGCAGTAACGCCGCCAAGCGCGGCAGGATCACGTCCGGCTCGAGGTTAGGGATCATGCCAAAGAAGGTGAACACGCGCCTGGTTTGCGACGGCAGCATCCCGTCGAGCACTTGGCCAAGGTCAGGCGCGTTGGACAAGTCGCACACGAGCGGATGGATTCGTTCGGGCGGCAACTCCGCCGTTGCCGCTTCGCACGCTACCAGTGTCATCGCTTGGCTGACATCGCAAGGCACATAGTCGACGACCGGGTGAATCGACTTTAGCTTGTCCAAGTAGCGTGTGTCCTTTTGGCCCCCACCGCAGCCCAAACCGACGAGACAAACCAACTCGCCCGCCGCTTGGCCAAGCGACTCGTCGAACGCCAAATCATAAATCGACTGCACACCGGCATCGGTTCGCGAGGGCGAATGAGCCCGGTGCACCGCAAGCCACTTCTGCGTTTGGCGATCGCTGTCGTATAAAAACTTGGGCGGCACCTGGCCAAGCCGCAGGCCGTCGAGCAACTGCCTCTGAACGGCATCGGGAAATTGGCTCGGATGAACAATCACTATCGGCGGCGGTCAGCTAAGGCTTTTTTTTGATCTGCTTGAGCTGATCGAACTCGGGACGGTTTTTGTAGTACTCATCCAGCGGGAAGCAGCCGCTGATCATTCCATTGCGCGGGCCGGTGGTGCAATCGCTAAAGGTGCGGCAAATGCGCCTGGACATCGGTGCGCCGTTGGCCATCGCTTCGGATAGCATGTCCGGGTAACTCAAAACGATCCGCCCCAAGCCGACAACATCCACCCACCCTTCGCGCACGAGGCGCTGCGTCACGTGCGGTAAAAAATCCTGCAGGTAGCTGTAGGCACAACCGGCAATGGCCAGATTCGCGGGAGCAGCTTCGCGGATTTGGCGGACGACTTGAATCTGCCGCTCGACATCGATGAGCGGATCATAGGCCGGCTGATAGCCGTCAGAAGGCGGATACGCAGCGGGCCGCTGAATGTGCGGATTGTAGTACGGCGAACCGGCGCTGATGCTCACTAGCTTGACACCCAACTCGGCACACAGTTTCACGAACTGAATCGGCTCGGCGAGATCGACCTCGAGCGGGTTGTCGGGGGTCAACCCGAATCCGTAATGGTACGGCAGACAGTGGGAGAAATCCTCCGGGATGC
>CAJWPV010000398.1 GCA_913045395.1 uncultured Verrucomicrobiota bacterium
AGCGGGCAATGATCCACGCCTCGCCGGGGGCGCGCCGGGTCACCGACCCGTCGTCGTGGACGAGCGCGATCGATTCGTCGGTGCTTGAGAACATGGTGAGCCGGGTGACATCGCGCTTGGCCAACCGGAACTCCGCCACCGCCGCGAAGCCGCCGTCGCGCGGCTCGAGCCACAGCCTGGCCAGGCGGCCCGGCTTGTCCGCGGTGAACAGCGCGCCGCGCCGAATCCAGCCGAGCAGAGCCTCGTAGTCAGTGCTGCCTTTTTTGAAAATGCGACCACCCTCGTGCTTCAGTTGCCGGGTTGGTTTGCGGAGCAGCAGGCTGGCTTCCGGCCGGGCGAGGTCAATCCGGCGGCCGTCCAGTTCCTGCGTCAGCGCGGCAAAGTCGGCGGCGGGATTCATCGCAAAGAGCGACAGCTTGAAGCCGGCCTGGCCGGTCGCTGCGCCGTGGCATTCGGCCGAGGCGCAGGCCTGCTTCACCAGCAACGGCGAGATATCGTGCGCGAAGTGAAACGGCTTCGGCTCATCCGCCTGGGTAAAAAGCGGCGCAGCGATGGCAGCGGCGATGACCCGAACCTGAAGCATGTCATCGGTTTTGCTTGGCCGGATGCTTGTCCAGGAAACCCTTGGCCAATTCGTGGGCGTGCGGGGTGCCGTAGCGATCCTTCAGGCTGAGCACCAGCCGGAACATCTCGCGCGTCTGCCGCGTCAACTCAGCGCTCTCGGCGGCGCGTGTGGTGATTTCTTCGTAAATCTCGTCGATGCGTTCGTCGGCCTGGGTTTTACGGATGAAGGCGCGGAGACTCGACTGCAAGTCGGCATCGTCGGGCGGCGCGCCTTCCCGCTTTGCCGCCGGCTTGGCCGTGTTGCGCTCGGCGGCGGGACGGCCGGAGGCATTTGGAGCATCACGCTTCATGCGTTGCGGCCTGCGCTGCTGCATTCGGTTGTTCATCTGTCCGCTCTCAAGTCTTGCCAGGCGCTCGCGGAGTCTCTGCAGTTGCACGCCCTGGTTTACGGCAAGTTCGCGAACGGCATCACCGCTCTCCGGCAAATTGCCGGCGATCATGCGGCGCAACTCTGCCGGGTCAGACGGGATTTTGCCGGCGACCTCCTCCACCCATTCTCGCAACTGCGGCACATTGTGCTTGCCCGTATCCGTGAGCGCGACCGAGCGCACCACCTGGCCGCCCTTGGCCAGGACGATTGTGAGTGCGGCACGGCGGTTGAGCGCGTAGTCGCCCGGCCCCTCGAGGCCGTCAAGGCTCAGGATGATGGGGTGCGCGTCAATCCCGTCACCACGGTATGCTTGCTTGAGTGAACCGTTGATGGCCTTGAGCCGGTTCTCTGCTAAGGTGCGGTCGTCGTGGAGCAGCAGCGTCTGCGACTGGAAACCAAGGACGGAATATTCCGAGGTGAGGTCGACGAGGCCGCGTAACACCGGGATGGTGTTCCGGGAAAGTTCATGGATGAAGAGCAGCGCGCCGGGGCCTTGGCCAAGCGACTTTGCTGCGTCGAACTCCTGGCCCTTGTGCGGGCCGTGCAGTGCGTAGCTGTTCACCGGGGCGAGCGGGGTGCCGGTCGGCGGCCCGGAGACGATGTCGGCCGCTTGGCCGTTTTGCGCCATCAAGCCCAATGCGAGTGCCAACGAGGGGAAGATTTTGGATTTCATTTGCCTCAAACGATTTGTCTCAGGGAACAATCCCACCAGAAGGACGAAAGTCCAGTCCTGAATTACCGCGCCGCCAGCACTTGGCCCTAGCCTCCGTGCTGCCGATTCGGTGAAACGGGCCGGGGTTTGGCAGGCCACCGAAGTTTCTTGCTTCGATTCCTTGCACTGGCAGCATTGCTCTTCATGCGGGCATTTTTAAAACGGGCCTGTCTTGGCTTCACGCTGGTGGAGTTGCTGGTGGTGATTGCGATCATCGCCATTCTTGCCAGCCTGCTGCTGCCAGCCCTTGGCAACGCAAAGGAGTCCGCCCGCTCGGTTGCTTGCATCAACAGCCTTCGCCAACTTGGAATGGCTTCCTCCCTTTACGCGGTGGATAATGACGACAACTATCCCACCTTTCGCAAGTGGCTCTACACCAGCGTGGGCGACATGACAACCGGCACCCTGCACCCTTACCTCGACAACAAGGACGTCTATCTTTGCCTGACTGACAAGAAAGAGCTGAGTTCCGGTAGGCCGCGCCGGAACGGCAATACGGGGGGTGGAGGCGGGAGGTTCAACCGGTTTGCC
>CAJWPV010000399.1 GCA_913045395.1 uncultured Verrucomicrobiota bacterium
GAGGGCGGGCTCGAGATCGTTGGTAGCGTGAATGGCGGCGCTAGGCCAGGCGCGTGCGGCGGCGCGGTGGAGGCGCTTTTTGTCGGCGGCGGTGCGGGCGCCGGCCATGCCGATGGCGACGGCGCTTGGCTTGGGGAATTGCTTGGCGATCCGCCGGAGGCGCCTGGCCAACTGCGCGTCGTCGAGCAGCCGGAGGTTGGCCGGGCCGAACCCGGCGCGGGCGACCTGGCCGCCGCTCTCGTGCATCGCAACGGTGTGGGTGGCGCCGCACTCGATGCCAAGCAGTCCGGGCACGGGTCAGTCCTCGAGCAACTCGTCCGGGGCGACCTCGATTTTCGAGGTGACTTCCTCCGGGATGTTGCAGGCTTTCATTGCGCCGCGCTCGGCGAGAGAGATGCAGACCACGGTCATCTCGCCGGTAGCGGCGAGTTCGGGCTGGCCGCCGTTGAGCTTGTGGATCCGGAATTTGTAGGTGATCGACTTCGAACGCAGCCTGGCGACGAGCAGGTGAATCTCGATTTCGTCTTCGAAGCGCAGCGGCTTTTTAAAGTCGAACCCGACATGGACGCGTGGCCAGCCGACTCGCGGGTCTGTTGGTGCGGCGACGATCGAATAGCCGATCGAGCGGAAAAACCGGTGCTCGGCCGCCTCCAAGTATTTCGCGTAGTTGGAGAAATGCACGATGCCGGCCATGTCGGTCTCGGAAAACTCGACGGTGCGGACGAATTTGAACTCGTAAGCCACGGCCGAAATGTAGATCGACCCGGTGCCGAAGACGACAGATTTCTATTTGCCGAGCAGCCCCTCCAAATAGGCGAAAACGAGATCCGGCAGGTCATCGCTGTAGCCGCCCTCCATCGCACTGGCCACCGGCACGTCCAGGCCGCCAAGCGTTTTGCCGAACCAGCGGAAGTCCTCCGCGCTAAGTTTCTGGTTGCAGAGCGGGTCGCCGGCATAGGCGTCGAACCCTGCAGAGACGATCACGAGGTCAGGGCCGTACGACTTGAGATCGGCGACGGCGCGCTCGGCGAGCTTCCGGTAATCCTCGCGCGGTAGGCTAGGCCGGGCGGTGTAGTTTTGACAGTTGTCGAACGACTTCGTGCCGGTGCCGGGGTAGGAGGGGTGTTGGTGGATGGAAAAGAACGCCACGCCTTCGTGCTTGGCCAGGATGTCCTCGGTGCCGTTGCCGTGATGCACGTCGAAGTCGAACACGGCGATTTTCCTCGAGCCGATCGCCTTGGCCTCGAGCGCGGCAATGGCGACTGAGCCGAGGTAGCAGAACCCCATCGCGCGTTCCTTCGTGGCGTGGTGGCCGGGCGGGCGCAGCAGGCTGAAGTTCGGTTTGCCGGCCTTGGCGAGTTCGACTGCCATAAGCGCGCCGCCGACGCTGCGAAGTGCGTGATCGCGGATACCTTCGTGGTAGGCGGTGTCGCTGTCGAAGTCGTGCGGCTCGCTCAGGCGCTGAAAGTGGTTGGTCGTGTGGGCGCGCAGCACCTTGGACTTGGGCGAGGGCTCCGGCTTGAGCCACTCGAGCTTGAGTTCGGTCTGTGCCTTGAGTTTCTTGACCGGGCCGTTGACGCGGAACGGCCGCTCCGGATGCCCGATCGAGTGATAGGTGGTGCAGTGCTCATCGGTGATGATGGTCATTTTACTGGAGGGAAATTTAGCGCTTGGTCAAGCGAATGAAAAGCTTTCGTCCGTTAATTTACGTTTGCGCTGCTTGGCCAAGCGGGGCAGTCTTCGGCCTTCCAATGATGACGATGTTTCTCATCCTTGGCCCCTTTGTTTTTGTGTGGGCGGTTGCGGCGCTTTTTTATGCGCTTGGCCGCCGGCGTGCGAGGCATGTGCGACTCGACGAGATCACTTTCGCGCGTAGTGTGCGGCAACGGCTGGTGCCGTCGGTCTTCAGCCGGCCACGGACCTGGCTGTCGGTCCGGTCGCGCAACCCTGAGGATGTGGCCCGCTCGATGGGCCTTGGCGACCTGTATCCGTGCGCCTGTGCCGAGGCGCTGGCCGATCCTGATACCGAGCGGCTGTTCGTCTCGCCGCCGGTCAATGGCTGGGTGGTGGTCATGGGGTGGCAGTTGCCCGATCCCGGGGAGGACGTTGACGCCTGCTACCGGTTCCTCGCCGACATGAGCGAGCGGCTGGGCCATGTGCAGTACTTTCACGGCAACCCGGCGCTGGGCCACCACGCCTGGGCCAAGCTCATTGAGCGGAAGGTTGTACGCGCCTA
>CAJWPV010000400.1 GCA_913045395.1 uncultured Verrucomicrobiota bacterium
TGCCGGCCGACAACATCTACCGCGCCATCAAGCGTGCCGCCGGCGACGACGACGACGCCCACTTCGAGGAACTGACCTACGAGATTTTTGCGCCGGGCGGCGTGGCGGTGCTCGCTCACGCCCACACCGACAACCGCAACCGCACCGCCTCCGATGTCCGGCACATCGTCACCAAGGCCGGCGGGCAACTGGCCAGCACCGGCGCGGTGACGCGGTTGTTTGAGCGCAAGGGACAGATTATCATCGAGCGCGCCGCCGCTGATGAGGACATGCTGATGGAACTGGCGCTCGAGGCTGGAGCGGACGATTTCAACGCGGACGAGAACGGCTACGAGATCGTGACAGAGCCGAACGATTTCGAGCAGGTTCACAAGGCGGTCGAGGAGAAGGGCATCGCGACGCTCTCGGCCGAAGTGACGTCAATCGCCCTGCAAACGACCGCCGTCGATGACTCCGGTGCGGCGACGGTCACGCGGCTGGTGGATGCGCTCGAAGAAAACGACGACGTGAGCGACGTATTCACCAACGCCGAGTCTTCCGATGACGCCTAGCTGACGAGTCCGGTGATTCGCTCCGGATGGCTATACACGTTGAACGTGTCGCCCCGGAGAAAACCAACGAGCGTCTGGCCGCTTTCCTGCGCGAACTCCACCGCCAGACTCGATGGCGCGGACACGGCGCAGATCACCCCCACTCGACCGGCCAGAGCCTTCTGCATAATCTCAAACGACGCCCGTCCACTGACCATCAGCAAGTGGTTCTCGAGCGGGAAAGCACCGTCGAGCATCGAGCGGCCAAGCACCTTGTCGACGGCGTTATGGCGGCCGACATCCTCCCTCAGCGTGAGCAGGTTTACTTCCGCGTCGAACAAGCCGGCGGCATGCAGGCCGCCGGTTTTCTCGAATGTCTCCTGCCCGGCGCGCAGCTTGTCCGGCAGTTGCAAAATCGATTCGGCAGCAATCACCGGCTCGCGCTTGGCCAAGGGTTCGAAGTGAGCGTGCACGGACTCGATCGATGCCTTGCCGCACAGTCCGCAGCTTGAACTGGCGTACACATTGCGTCTGAGCTTGGCCAGATCGATTACGACCTTGGGCGCGAGGAACACGTTGAGCACGTTACCGCGCAACGCCGCCTCGCCCTGTTGGCAAGGGGCAACCTCGAGCACGTCGCTTGGCCCGGCGATCACCCCCTCGGAGAGCAGAAAGCCAAGCGCGAGTTCCTCATCGTGGCCAGGCGTGCGCATGGTCACGGCCACCGACTCGCCTTTGACGCGGATTTCCAGCGGCTCTTCCCGTGCCAGGGAATCATCGACCGCTTCAAGCGCGCCCTGTTTCCAGCGCAAAATGCGGGTGGCGGCGGCCCGGGGGTCGGCCGATTGTTCTTCTGCCGCTGGCATGCTCCGGTTCCTGCTACCAGATTGGCTCCGAGCAGGAAAGAAGGATTTGACAACTTGGTTAGCTGGGGCTACCTGTTCGCCAGCGTTATGAAGAAGTGGACGGCTATAATAAGCAGCATCGCAGCCGGATTTCTTTTTGCCGGGTGCGGTAGTGGTGAAAAGGCCGCGGCAACCAGCGACGCGGTGGATCCCAACGTGATCGCCTTTCCGCTGGACATCTGCCTTGTCGGCGACAAGAAGCTCGGCAGCATGGGCAAGCCGCACACTTTTGTGCACGATGGCCGCGAAATCAAGTTCTGCTGCGAAGGCTGCGACGACGAGTTCAAGGCCAATACCGCCAAGTACATCAAGAAATTTGACGACGCGGTCGCGGCGAAAAAAGCCGCCGAAGACAAGCCCGCTGACACCACCAGCGACGCCGAAAAAGCCGGGTAAAAACCAAACGGTCGATCCGGCAGGCGACACGATTGCCGTCGGGCCGGTCGCGATGTACTACCACGAGGATTGGATGCTCAAGCTCGAGTACCGGCAGACTGTTTACGACAAGGCCAAGGCGATGCGCTTTCGGGGACCACCGGCGTTTTGCCATCGGCTTCGGCATGGCATTCTGACCTTACGAAATCGCGATGGGCGCGCCTGGCCAGGCACTTGGCTTTGACTTTACCGGCATCTGGCCTTCCAATTGCCGCAGACCATGAGCGACCAAACCCGACGCGACTTCATCAAGCACACCACCTCCACCGCTGCAGCAGCGACCCTTGCAGCCGGCTGCGCTTCCCCCCAACCGAACGCCCACTTGGCCAAGCGGGTACCGTTGATCGTCTCTAC
>CAJWPV010000401.1 GCA_913045395.1 uncultured Verrucomicrobiota bacterium
GCTCATGATCGAGGATCACAACGACCGAATGCTGGAAAAATACCACGAAGATCAGGCCCGCCGGAACCCCGGCACCGAGCTTGAGCCCAACGGGCATATCTTTAAATCCAGTGGTATCCTGCAAAACCTCGGCCCGTACGGCCGGGGCGATGGCGGCAAACTGGGCAGCAACGCAGGCTGGACGTCGCTGCAACGTTACGAGTGGATTTACTCCTCGAAGAATCAGGACTGGAAAGGTCATAGCGAACTCCAGGAAATGATCGATGGCTTGGCCAAGAACAGGAGCAACCGCACCCGCCTGCGAAAATGGTTCGAAGAAAACTGGGATATGGAGTCCCTGATGAGCTACATCAGCGTACGCAACTGGATGGGCACCTGGGATGACACGGTACACAACTTCTACATTTGGCGCCGAGCAGACGGCCGATGGGCCATGCTGCCCTGGGATTTTGACAGCGACATGCAGAGCGGTTTTACCACCAAATCCATCTTCATCGGCGAAGCCGGCAACGCACACACCACCCACGGCACGCACACCATCAAGGACGCTTTTTTTAAGGCGTTCCGCACCGAGTACAAGGAGCACCTTTATTACCTGAACAACACGCTGCTCACGCCGGATAACATCAAGCGCATGGGGTTGACCAGCTACACTTCTTATGCAACTGGACGCCGGTCCAACGTCAACCAGCAATGCGGCAAGGTGAATATCCCCACACAGCCCGCGGCCCGTAAACTGACCGGTGGAAGCTCTGTTTATGCACCGGCGTCGATGGTGGTTACCGCGTTCGAGAGCGGTGACGGGGCGGTGACTCACGCCAGCACGCTCTGGGAAATCCGCTCCGCCGACGGCTCGTTCACCTACCCCGTCTTCAAGATCGAGACGACGGAGAACCTGACCGAGTTGCCGGTGCCATTTGATCTACTCGAATTCGGCCGCTCCTACCATTGGAGGGCGACCTATATCGACTCGAAGGGACGCAAATCGCTGCCCAACACGGAGGCTGGTTTCCGCTACGGCGGCCACGCCAAGTCGGAGGACCTCATTTCCCTCAAGGACACCGAGTGGAAGTACAACGCCGATGGCGAAAACCTGGGCACCACCTGGCGCAAGGCCGAATACGACGACTCCGCCTGGCCAAGCGGCAAGTCATACCTCGGACGTGCCACTAGCCGGCAAAAATACAAGATGGCCACCACGCTCAAGATGGGGGCCACCACGTTTTACTTTCGCAAGGTGTTTGACTTCGACCAGCCGGCCGGGGGCGGCGAGTTGCAAATCCGCTACCTTATCGACGACGGCGCTGTGTTTTATCTCAACGGCAAGCAGATCCACCGAGCGAACATGAAGGAGCGCGGCAGTATCCGTTACACTACGCGGGCCTTGAGCGCTGTGGGCAATGCCGAACTGAGCGGTCAGATCACTCTCCCCGGAAAATCACTGAAGCAGGGTGAAAACATCCTCGCGATCGAGGTACACCAATTCTCAACCAACGACCGGGACCTCGCCTTTGGCCTCAGCCTGCACGCCACCGTGGAGAGCCTGCCGGACGGTGTCATCCTCAACGAGTTGATGGCCGCCAATCGTGGCTCGGTGACTCACGCCGACACCAACCCCGACTGGATCGAGTTGCACAACCCGACCAACCGCGACATCGACCTCGGCGGCGCCGGCCTCGGGGACGGTGTTGCCCTGGAGCCAACCTTCTTTTTCCCCATACAAACCATCCTACCGGCCAAAGGCCACCTTATTGTTTGGTGCGACGACCAAAAGGAGTCACCGGGGTTGCACACCGGCTTCGCACTCGATGCCGACGGCCAAAATATCGCCCTTTGGTGGCCGGGCGAGGAGGGACTGAAAATCCAGGACGCCATCGGCTTTGGCCCGCAGGCCGACGATCTCTCGGTCGGTCGCGAACCGGACGGACTTGGCCCGTGGACGCTCAACACCCCCACTCCCGGCCAGGCCAACGTCGGTTCGGACACCGGCAGCGTCACATCACTTGTGATCAATGAATGGATGGCCCGTCCCGATGACGGAGACGACTGGCTGGAACTGTTCAACAAGTCCAGCCTCCCGATCCCGCTGGCCGGCTTGAAACTGAGCGACGACCCGGCCCAGCCAAGCAAGACCCTCATGCCGCCGCTCACGTTCATCGGCCCCAACGGGTTTCTCCGCCTGACTGCAGACAATTCCCCT
>CAJWPV010000402.1 GCA_913045395.1 uncultured Verrucomicrobiota bacterium
TGTCCTGCTGTTCGGACCACAGGCCGTGCTGCGGCCCGAACAACGCCGCCAACTGGCCCGGCAGACTCTCGTCGAGGACTTCATCGGCGGCGCGGAAGTGGAAGTCGATCGATGCTTGGTTCATCACCAGGCCGAACCGGGCGCCGCGCAAAATCTCCGGAGGATTGGCGGCGCAGACTTCGAGGCCGAGACGAAACTTGGTCATCGATCAGGCACCCTTCGCGCTGTTGAACAGCTTGTTGTGCAGCACACCCGTGCAGAAGGTCACGGTCGAGCCGACCAAGGCGAACCAGGGCCAAGCCAGCGGCGTGCCAAACTTGATCGCGCTCATGATGGCCAGGCCAACGACTAGGCCAACCAGCGCCGAGCGGGTGCTGATCCCGCTCTTGCTGATACCAAGGGCGAAAACCCCAAGAATGATTCCGGTGGTGAATCCCTGAATGGCCAGCACGCTGCCGATCACCGACGAATCGAGCAGTTGCCCGGAGATACCGACGACGATCTGGGCCACGCCGAACGCGATCGTCAACCGCTTGACCAAGCGCAACCGGCTGCTGTCACTGTCGGTTCTGAGGATGTCATTAACCAGCACAGTGGCGCTGGAGTTAAGCGAACTCGACAGCGTCGACATCGCCGCGGAGAACAGCGCACCGAGCACGATTCCGAGCACGCCGACCGGCATCTTGTCGATGATGAACGTCGCGAAAACCTGGTCGCTCTTGGCAAACGATTCCGCCGGCGGATTTTGGGTGTAGTAGGCGAAAAGCGCGGTGCCGATCAGCAGGAAGAATGCGAACTGCAGTAGCACCACGATCCCGCTCAGTCGCAATGCCAGCGCCGCTTCACCCTGGCTGCGGGCGCTCAGATAGCGCTGCACCATCAACTGATCGACGCCGTGGGTGCCGATCGCCAGCACAGCACCGCCGACCAATCCAGACCAGAACAGGTAGTTTCCAGTCAGGTCGAAATCGAAGTGAAAGATCCGCAGCTTGTCGCCGTCCGGCGCGTCGTGGGCCAAGTCGGTGACAGCACCCCAGCCTCCCTCGATCGAACCGAGCAGAATCCAGAACGCGATCGCAGCGCCGAGCATGTACACCACGAACTGGATAAAGTCGGTCCAGATTACCGCGCGGATGCCACCGGCGAAAGTGTAAACGATTGTTGCGACACCGAGGGCGATGATCGCACTGTTCATGTCGATTTTGGCAACGTGCTGCAACACGATCGCGCCGAGGAACAACCGGAAGCCATCGCCGAGAGTGCGAGTGATGATAAACAACAGGCTCGCAGCGCGCTTCACAACGCTTCCGAAGTGCCGGTCGAGAACTTCGTAGGCCGTAAACAACTCACCGGCGAAGTACCTCGGCAGCAGTGTTGAAGACACGATCCACCGGCCGAGGATGTAGCCAAGCGGCAACTGCAGAAAGCCCAAGTCCCCGGTGTAGGCCACCCCGGGCACGCTCAGGAAAGTGATCGTGCTGGTCTCGGTCGCAACGATCGAACACATCACAGCCCACCACGGCATACTGCGCCCCCCGACCATGAACTCAGCGGAGCTGCGGGTGCCGCGGCCCATCCACATTCCGAACACGACCATGCCGAGCAGGTAGCCACAGAGAAGTGTCGCGTCGATCCAGTGAATATTCACGGCGACAGTGTGTGTGAGGGACACGTCCGGAACAAGCCATACTCCGAATCCGCCACCAAACCTCACGCGAAGCCGCAAAAGCGCGAAGAAAAAGAGAGGAACGTTGGCCCGCCCGCCTGCCCATGACCAATGGCGCCGTCCGCGCCATGGACACGGTCACCGACTTATTGGCCAAGCCGGACGGCAGCCCGGGCATGTAGATGGACGCTAGAATTGAATGCGATAGAACTGTTGCCCGGCATCCGACAAAGGTGAGGTGATTTTAAAACCACCGTCTTCGACTTTGACTGTAGCACCGACCACCTCGGCAAAGGCTGCTCCAAGGGTTGCTGTGGATTGCAGTGATAGTTGCTCTGGCGAGAGTTCCCCGCCGGCAAAGCTCACGTGTAGTTCGACGCTGTTTTCCAAAACATTGATCGTTGTGATCTCCAGGATAGACGCCTCGGTGCCGGATCCAAGGTCGTGGACCACCAGATTATCGACCAAGCCAAAGGAGGTGGCCGCATTGTCGGACACCGAGGAGAAGG
>CAJWPV010000403.1 GCA_913045395.1 uncultured Verrucomicrobiota bacterium
CGAAGAGCTTTAATGGACCGGCTGAAAAGAAGGCTGCGGCCGAGCCGGTGCATGTGGCGATCGTTTATCAGGCCGATGGCACGATCTTCGGTTATCGCAATGGCACACCCTACGGGCGCGCTTACAAGACAGGGTTGCAGACATTTGCAGCAGGCGACTCGGAAGTGTTGCTCGGTCTACGTCACGGCACTGGTGGGAGAAACGATCGCATACTCATCGGGAGGGTGTTCAAGGCGCGCCTATATGATCGCGCACTCGCCCCGGAGGAGGTGCTGGCCTCCTACAAGGGCAATGCTGACTACATTTCCGAGAAAGACCTGCTGGCAGCTATGACTGGAGTTCAAGGCAAGCAGTTTATAGGACTCAACGCTGAATTGAAGAAATTGAAAGAGGAGATGGCGGCCTTGGAAAAAACCGGCGCTACTGCTCCGGATCCGTGGCATGACCTTGCACTGGCAATTTTTAATTTTAAGGAGTTTATCTATTTACAATGAATAGACAACGAATCGTCACGCGGCGTCAAATGCTCATGCAGTGCTCGACTGGGTTTGGCATGCTGGCGTTGCAGGGGTTGTTGGCGAATCGCGCACTTGCCTACACCACCCGAAAGGCCCACTTCAGGCCACGCGCGAAGCATGTGATCCTCTGCTACATGTCCGGTGGCGCATCGCATCTGGACACGTTCGATCCCAAGCCGAAACTGCGCGAACTGCACGGCAAACCGATGCCGGTGGAAATCCTGCGAACCCAGTTCAACAACAACGGCAACGTGATGGCGACGCCATTTGATTTCAGGCGGCACGGCCAAAGCGGCATTCCAGTTAGCAGTATTTTTCCGCACGTGGCGGAGAGTGCGGATGAACTGGCTGTGATTCGCTCTATGACCAGCAAGGTGAATGAGCATGCGCAGGGCAACTACGCCTTCCATACAGCCATTCCGTTCATGGGTTATCCATCCGCTGGTGCGTGGGTATCGTACGGTTTGGGCACCGAAAATGAGAACCTCCCCGGCTTCGTTGTGTTGCAGTCCGGCGGTTCCTCAATTCCTCACGGGGGCGTTGGCCTATTCAGCAACGGTTTTCTGCCGGCGGAAAATCAGGCCTCCATCATTGTGGGTGACAAGAAACCGTCGGTGCGCAACATCCAGTCGAGGGAGTCAAGCACCGACCAGCGGGCGCGGCTAGATTTCGTGAAGGGCTTCGACCGGAACTTTATTCAACGCATCGGTGGAGATAATGACGTCGAGGCGGCTGTGCGAAATTACGAGACAGCTTATTTGATGCAGTCAGCCGTGCCGGAGTTATGTGATATCAGTGGGGAAAGCAAGGCCACCAGAAAGCTTTATGCGATGGATTCCTCTGACCGACAGGCTGCCGGCTACGGGTTGCAATGCTTGTTGGCACGGCGATTGGTGGAGAGGGGTGTGAGGTTCATCGAGTTGAGTTGTCTAAACGAGGGCATCGGCGCTGGCAACGGGCCAAATCCGTGGGATCAACACGGCGATCTGGAGCGTGGCCATGCCGCCATGGCTCATCAGGTCGACCAGCCAATTGGCGGCCTCATCAAGGACCTGAAGTCGCGCGGTTTGTTGGACGAGACCCTCATCATCTGGGGTAGTGAGTTCGGCCGGACGCCCTTCTCGCAGGGCAGCAACGGCCGCGACCACAATCCATACGGCTATAGTGTTTGGCTGGCTGGCGGCGGCATAAAAGGCGGCACGATTTATGGTGCCACTGATGAGTTTGGCTACCATGTCACCGAGAACAAGTGCGACATCTATGACCTTTGGGCGACGGTGCTGCACTTGATGGGCATGGATCACGAGGAGTTGACTTACCGCCACGGTGGCCGTGACCTGCGCCTCACCGACGTCCACGGCCGGGTGATCCGCGACGTGATCGCTTGACGCTGCGGTGGGTTACTTCTCCTTCAACGTCATGAGGTAGGCCATGACGTCGGCGAGCTGCTGGTCGTTGAGCAGCAGGTTCATCGGCGGCATTGGGCTGGCGCCGAGTTTGTCGAAGCCTTCGGCCAGTGTGGCGGTCGGGTCGACGAGGCTCTCGTAAAGGTAGGCGCGATCCTTGCGGCTGGCGATGCCGTCGAGCGCCGGGCCGATGACGCCGCCCTCGTTGCCAATCTTGTGG
>CAJWPV010000404.1 GCA_913045395.1 uncultured Verrucomicrobiota bacterium
TCAGGTAAAAACAGTTTCCCACCCCATCCCATTGGCCGTGACCGCGAAAGCCCAATCCGCCGTAGCGATATTCCGGGAACTGAATTTTACTTCCGCCGGCGCAACGCTGAACCGACTCCAGTTCAAAGAGGTGATACGCCTGCCCTGTGGCGTACACCTGCACGCGCCACGTCTCCGTAAGGGCCACCTTGTCCGGCTTGGCGATGAGATCGACAAACTGGTGGGAACTCGAAAAACCGGCATGCACCGGGCCGCTCCATTGGCCGTTCAGGCCGGTGAACTCCACGGTGCCGGTGCCCTTGCCCATGTTCCAAAAATCCGGCTTGCGGTCTTCAAATATTGTGTTAGTCCACGGAAACCAAATGCCGTGGTGATGCTTGTGGTTGTGCGGGTAGTCGTCGGTGATGACCGTGCCACCAGGTGTCACGACCGGGTGTATGTAGCCACCCCGGCGATAGATCGGTTCGAGATCATCGCGCGGCAACTCGCTTTTCTTCGCCTGATAATGCAGCACGGTTTTGTCGCCGACTGTGATCCGCAACTTGCCGCTTTCCTCGACCAGGTTGACGGCATTGCCATGGGTTGCCTTGACGGCGGGGGCGAGCTTGTAATTGGCAGTCTCGAAGGCGGCGAGTTTGTCGACGATGAACGAGGCCGAGCCGTGCCCATCCGCCTGGATGGCCACCGCTTTGCCGCCGGGACCGGTGAGCTGCCAATGCGTCGAGCCAGTCTCCGGCAACGAAAACGTAACCGGTGTGATGCTGCGCTCGTGCTGCCCGGCATCGACCCGGAGCGAGTGGTTGGCTGCCGTCGCCTGGCCAAGCCCCAAGCCGAGTACAATCGTTAAAATGAAACGGAAGGTCATTCGCCATTTGTGCGGCGGCCAGGGGCCGGGGTCAAGCCAAGCACCCAGCTAGGGTATAAAAAAACCAGCGCCTTGCCGGGGTGTTACGAAAGATTATCCCGTCGCTTTTATTTCCCCACCGTGATGGTGATCTTCTTGGAGAGAACCGGCGGGGCGTGTGCCAGGTGAATCCAGTCGCCAAGCACGAGTTGCAGCGTATGCTTGCCGGGCGGCAACTCCAACTGCACCTCAGTTTGGCCACCACCGAAATGCCTAATGTTGTCCGTGGCGACCAGGGGCAAATCAAGGTTTGGCAGCTTGTCCACGTCGAGCAACAGGTGATGGTGACCGGTGTTTTCCTTGTCGATGGCGGCCGGGGCGATACCCATTCCCTTGAGGCCAAACCGCACGGTAAACTTTTTCCCGACAGTTTTACCGTCCTTGGGGGAAATAATGTACGCCTTGGCGCCCTTGGGCGACTTGCGTTTCTCGAGCTTGTCGGCGGCCACCGCGGAAGTGAGTAGGCCACTGAGCACCATTACTGACATAATCAATTGGCGTGTCATAGCGAGCGAATCCTTCTCATGCTCCTTCTGTCATGCAAGCCGAATCAGCGAAATATTTTCCCGGGTTGACTCCAGCCACCGCGAGCCCTTTGATGGGCACGGCCTCGCTGCATGTCCTTTTCCCCGTTTCAACGCCGATTCAAAAGTCGCCGGCCGCGCCGCCTCGGCCCGCGCGACCAGGCATTGCGCGAATGGCGCGGCGTTGATGTGCGTGCGCTGGAGAAGACGCACGGCAACAAGTCACTCAGCGCCGGTGCCGTGGTGAAGAAAGTCCTCGGCGTGCTCCAACTCGACCGCCGCCGCGCCGAGACAGAGGTGGTGAGAGTGTGGAACCAGACGATTGACCCCACCATCACCGGCCACGCGCAGCCGACTGGCATCCGCCGCGGCACCTTGTTCGTCTCGGTGGACTCGAGCGTGTGGCTGGACGAGATCGTACGTTACCGGCGGCACGAAATCCTGCAGCGCATGCAGCATGCGATGGGCCGGGAGATGGTCAAGAAAATCTCATTCCGGATTGGTTAAGGACTAGCCAACCGAGCAACTCACTCGCCGAGCAGCGCCTCGGCCAGCCCGTCGATGGTGCTTTCGCCGGCCTCGACGTGGGGCTTTAGGCCGAGCTGGTTGAGTGTTTTGGTGGTCTCGGGGCCTATCGATGCAAGCTTGAGACTCGGGCTGTCCTCGCAGCGCTTGGCCAGATTGAAACGGGCGTCGAAGTTTTTCACC
>CAJWPV010000405.1 GCA_913045395.1 uncultured Verrucomicrobiota bacterium
GGCTGCCGGACAACGTGCGGTTTTTTGACACGAACGGTCGACCGAAACATTGGCCCATGCGCTACACGCTTGCCCACTGGGCCACGTTGCTGAAGGGAATCGCTCCCGGCAGTTACGATGTACGCTGCCGGACCATTGACCTTAAAGGGATCGCTCAGCCGATGCCGCGCCCGTTCCGAAAGTCCGGCCGCAACATCATCCAGAGGTTCTCGCTTACAGTGGAGGCTTAATCATTTGAGATTTTTTAAGGAATTCGATCTTGGAGCGCTTAGTACCTATTGTATTCGTTTCCGCCAGCCGCTGGGTTGGAGGATTCGTGTCGTCTTTTTTGTGAGTCCATTCATTCCGTTGAATTATCGCCGCTTGGCCAAGTCGACCGCCTTGGTCGGCGCGTTGGCTGTCGGCTTGGCCAATCCGGGGGCGGTGAGGATCGATTTCAATCGGGACATCCGACCGGTGCTTTCCGGGAACTGTTTCCAATGCCACGGGCCGGATGCGGCCAAGCGCAAGGCTGGTCTGCGTCTTGACACACGCGAAGGCGCGACCCAGTCGCACGACGGCGTGCGAGCGGTCGATCCTGCGGACTTGGCCAAGAGCGAGTTGCTGGTGCGGATCACGTCCACAGATCCTGACACGCGGATGCCTCCACCAGAGGCAAATAGCCGACTGACCCCGGAGCAGGTGAAACTGCTGAGTGAATGGGTCATGGCCGGCGGCGAGTACAACCGGCATTGGGCGTTTAACAGACCGGTTCGCCAACCGCCGCCAAGCCTGGCTGCCGACCGGAGTGCATGGGCGAAAAACGCGGTTGATGTTTTTGTCGCCGCCAGGCAGGTGGAGTCGGGTGTTGTCCCGTCATTGCAGGCGCCCAAGGCGACGCTGCTGCGCCGCGTGAGTCTCGATCTGACCGGCCTGCCACCGGCCCCGGCTCAGATCGCTGCATTTGTCTCGGACACAAGTCCGGACGCATTCGAAAGGGTGGTGGACGGGTTGCTGCAGTCGCCGCACTACGGCGAGCGCTGGGGGCGGCATTGGCTGGACACGGCGCGCTACGCGGACTCCGACGGCTACAGCCACGACGCCGGGCGGTCGATGTGGCCGTATCGGGACTGGGTGATCGACGCTACGAACCGCGACTTATCGTTCGACCAGTTTGTCGTCGAGCAGCTCGCCGGCGACCTGTTGCCGGGCGCGACCCTGGCCCAGCGGATCGCCACCGGGTTTCACCGCAACACACAGATCAACACCGAGGGCGGAGTGGACAAGGAGCAATTCCGAATCGACTCGATTTTTGACCGCATCGCCACGACCGGCGAGGTGATGTTCGGCCTGACACTTGGCTGTGCGCAGTGCCACGACCACAAGTTCGATCCCATTTCGCAGCTCGAGTACTACCGGTTGTTTGCGTTTTTCAACAACGCCGATGAGCCGCGCATCGAGGCGCCGACGGCTGATGTCATGGAAAGGCGCGTGCAGCACGGCATGCGCGTGAAGCAGCTTGAGGCGGGGTTGAAAGGTCTGGGCAAGGAGAACGCCAAGCGCAAGCCGCTCGAGGCCAGCCTGGCCAAGCTGAAAAAGGCGCGACCAGCCGCGGCGACGACCCTAGTGATGGCCAGACGTGGAAAGCCGCGTACGACTCGTCGTTTTGTACAGGGCGATTTCACCCGCCCGGCCGAGGTGATGCAACCGGGAACGCCGTCGGTGCTGCACCGCCTGGCCAGGACAAACGGGGATCGGTTGGACTTCGCCCGCTGGGTTGCTGATCGGAACAATCCACTTCTGGCGCGCGTGGCTGTCAACCGCATGTGGCAGCACTTTTTCGGGCGTGGCATCGTGCAGACGGAGAATGACTTCGGCTCACAGGGCACCCCGCCGACGCACCCGGCACTGCTCGACTGGTTGGCGGTGGAATTCATGGAGAACGGCTGGAGCCAGAAACAGATTCACCGGCTGATCGTCACCTCGGCGACGTACCGGCAGGCATCACTGCGCCGCGCGGATTTGGAGCGCGTTGACCCTTACAACAAGTGGCTCGGCCGGCAGGCGCGCTTTCGCCTGGATGCCGAGGTGGGGCGCGATGTCGCGCTTGCCTCGAGCGGGTTGCTTAGCGCGAAGATGGGTGGGCC
>CAJWPV010000406.1 GCA_913045395.1 uncultured Verrucomicrobiota bacterium
GCCGAGAGCTTGGCCAGGCGCAGTGCTCGTTTGGCGGTGTTCAGCTGGGTTTTCCAGATCGTCGCGGGATCATGCTCGACCCAGCCAGGTCTGGGATAAATTTGCGGAAATTCACTCTGTGCCACTGCCACAGGCCGTCCGAGTTTGTCGAAAACAATCGCCCGCGAACTGGTCGTCCCTTGATCCAGCGCAAGAATATGTGACCTAATTCGTCTCACGGCACTTCCTCAACCTGGTAAAATCGTTGTTTTCGCAACCGAGTGGCCTCGAGGTCAACGTAGATAAACTGATCCGCGTCGATCGTGACAATCTTCAGCGCTTTCCATTGCTTCTTGTCTCCAAGATCCTCGCTGAAGTCGATTTGATAGGTGCGGCCTGCGATGCCATCGATCTTAACGGCGGCAACCGTATCCACCGACAAGCGGCTCTGGAATGGGGCGTCCAGGATCGCCTGCTTTACGTTCGCATAGCCTTCGGGGGAGGCGAGGTCGGATTCGCGGTTACCCCTGTACGGGAAGAAGTCTGATAACTCGCCGCGTTCATTGTAAATGTAATAGTCATCCTTGCCGCCCTGGTGGAGCCCGAACGCGTCTACCAGTTGGGTGTCTTGAAAAAGCGGGAAGCTGCACCGCGAGGTAAATTCATCCTGTTCGGACGCCCCGGAATCAATGTTGACTACGATGAAGTTGACCTCGATCCTGTTGGCCGCGAACTCCTTGCGCATCTCCTCCATTTTCTCGATTTGAGTCTTGCAATAGGAGCACCAGGTTGCAAGCAAGGCGACGAATGTCACCTGGCCATGAAAATGGCTCCGGCCGTATGTCTCATTGAATCTTGGGCTCTTGGGTTGAAAATCGGCCAGTTCCCAGTCCGGCCAAGGCGCGCCCGGTTGCTTGGGAGAGAGAGGCTGGTTCTGTGCCAGGGTGGACGCAGTGCAGGCCATCGAGAGCATCAGGGTTGCAATAAAACAGCGCGTGGATGTCAGATTGTTCATGCAGCCGGGGACAATAAGGCTTGGGCAAGCGCATGACAACCAGCGGGGCGGTTAATTTCACAAAACAACTAGCCGTGCTAGGGCAGGCGCACTACGTTCGCAGCGATGCGTATATCCAATTTTACCGTCCCGGTCGTGTGCCTTGCGTTAGTCTTGGTTTTCGGTGTGGCTCAAGTAGACGGCTTGTCCAAGCCACCGGAACGGCCGAATATCGTACTCATCATGGCGGATGACATGGGTTGGAGTGACATCGGCTGCTACGGGGGCGAGGTCAGCACTCCGAGCCTCGATCGCTTGGCGGCGGAGGGGATGCGATTCACCCAGTTTTACAACAACGCCAAGTGCACCACCACGAGAGCATCGATCCTGACCGGCCTCTATCCGCGCCGCGACAAGGGAGGGTTGCTGCGGCAAAACATGGTCACGCTTGGAGAGGTGATGAAACTGGCCGGTTACCAGACGGCGCTTAGCGGCAAGTGGCATCTTGGCTCTGGCGAGACGACTCATCCGTACCGACGGGGTTTCGACGAGTATTACGGGCTGCTCGATGGCTGCTGCAATTTTTTTAACCCAAAACAGCGCGATCCCAAGTACAAGGGGGGGCGTATCCGGGAGTTTGGCCACAACGACAGGGATCTCTCGGAGTTTCCGGACGACTACTATACGACGGATGCCTTCACTGATCACGCCATCGAGTGCATCGGGAAATTCTCTGAAAAGAAAAAGCCGTTTTTCCTGCACATTTGTTACACCGCACCGCACTATCCGCTGCACGCCAAGCCGGAGGACATAAAAAAGTATGTCGGCAAATTCAGGATGGGATGGGACAAAATGCGCCAGCAACGACATGAGCGCATGATCAAAATGGGGTTGATTAATCCAAAGTGGCATCTCTCCGACCGCGACTCGCGGGCGTACGACTGGGAGTCAGCCAACCAAGACCACGAGGATTTGCGGATGGCAGTCTACGCGGCAATGATCGACAGCATGGACCAGAACATCGGTCGTCTCATGACTGCGCTGCGTGACAGCGACGCGGCGGACAACACGCTCGTCCTGTTCCTCTCGGACAATGGTGGCTGTGCCGAGGAGCCGGGCGGGCGTTCTCCTGAGATTGTTCCCGGGC
>CAJWPV010000407.1 GCA_913045395.1 uncultured Verrucomicrobiota bacterium
CCAAACACCGGGTCGTTCAGCCCAAGCCTGCCCTTCTCCACCAATTGCAGTGTGGCCACGGCGGTGAACGGCTTGGAGATACTGGCGATGCGAAACAGTGATTCCGGCTTCACCGGCTGCTTTTTCTCGACATCCGCGTAACCAAAGCCGCGCGCGTAAACCAGGCGACCATCCTTTGCCACGGCAAGCGCCGCGCCGGGCAGTTCGTTGTCGCGGACGAACCCCTCCATCAGTTCGTCGAACGGCTTCAGCTCGGGAAACTGCCTGCCGGTGGAAACGACCGCTTGGCTGTCCTTGGCCAAGTCGGCCTCTGGCGCCGGTGCGCTTGGCAAAGCGACAAACAAATAAACTATCGCCGAACTCAAAACTATCCGGCCGGAAGGCTGCATCGCTTCAAGCCTGGAACGCATTGCTGATTCGATCGACCAAAGGGTTGGTGCGTTCGCCCGAGCCGTGCAGCTTGAACAGGCTGGTGGCAAGGAAACGGTTCCTCCACTTGGACGAGACCTGATAATAGTCCTCGAGCACGGCAGAACTGAACTTGTAATCGTGAGAGTCGTTGCCCTTGAGGAACACCAGACGGCGTGCCTCCGCGATCAACGCCTGCGGGCTTTGCCCGTTATCCAGGTAGGCCAAGGTTTTTTGCGCAGCGGCAAGCCGATTGCTGTCCACGCTCTGGAAGATGCTGCCAAGTGCATGATCCCCAACAGCATCGAGCGGCAGATCCAATTGGCCGTGCGTCCGTTCAAGCACCTGGCCGCGGCCGCGCATGGCCTCGCGAAACGAGCACAGGAAAGCCGCATTTTGCAGCAACACTAGCCGCCGCGTCGTGTCGTTGCCGCTGGTGTTGTAGATGAATCGAAGCGCATTGGTGGTGGTCAGGGCATGCAATGCAACGATGCCATTCTGCCGCATCAACAACTCACCCGCACCAAGAAACAGCGCGTCAAAAACAGACTGTGGCGCCACGCCACGATTGAGCTGGGTCACGACAAGTCGACACACCTGCTCCTCGCCGCCAGCATGGAGCGCGGCGAGTAGTTCCCGAACCGCATCGTCACTGGGTCGGCCGTGTTGCCATGCATCCCGAATCTCCCCGGCCTGCGCTTGGTTACGGCGCCAGGCCCGATCCGGCGCCAAGTCGTTCTCTGCCGGATTTGGTTCGCCAACATGGTTGAGCAGCGCGTAGGCGAGCGAACGCATCACCGGCTCGGCATGACGCCAGCCGATGGTTTGCAGGGTGCGCCAGGCGTTTGCCAGAAAGATGGCCTTGTGACCGATGCTGCGAAAATCCCGGGCCGCGTACCCGGCAAACAGCTCAAACACCTGATTCGCCCCGTGACCGCGCACGAGGCCGGCCGCGGCGGCATCAGCCGCTAATTCGTCCCATCGATTCATCGCCCGCCGAAAGGCTCGCTTGGCCTGTGTAGCCGAGGGAACCTGATTTTGATTCACCTGCGGCATGGTCCAGTTGCCCTCCCGCACGTCACGTGCCTGCGCACTTTTGAAATTATCCAGTGCCCAAAGGATTGGAAGCCACCGGTCGGACGCAGGCGAGGACAGGCCAGCCAAGTGGGCCGAGTGGACCACCAGCACAGCATGGAACTTGAAGCCGACAGACGGACGGGGTTCCACGTTGCGCACTCCTGCCAACAGCAGGCCGGCCAGCAATTCGCGATAGCTCATGCCACCCTTGATACGCTGCGCCACCTCCTCCATTAGCTTGGCCCGCGGCGTCTCCTCAATCAGACGCACTGTCGGCTCAATCTCCGGCAGCAACTGGACGGCATCTGCGGACACCTTGGCATCAGCCGACGGGACAGCGTGGAGTTGCGACAGAAAGGCAATATCGCTCACCCCGACCGCAGCAGTTCCAGCCGCCATACCGGTGAGGAATTGCCTCCGGGTCGGGCGTAAGGGTGGGTTCACTTGCTTCATGATCAATCAACAAGGAATCTGGGCCGCAACCCGGGACATGACAATCCTCAAATGTCACTCCACTGTTCCGCTTGGCCTTACGGCGGGTCGACCGTCATTGGCCATTGACGACAACCATAAAATGATCTAATTGCGGGGACGGGACTTCGTTTATTCCTACTAATGA
>CAJWPV010000408.1 GCA_913045395.1 uncultured Verrucomicrobiota bacterium
AAGGGTTTCGAATAGTTTGCCTCCAGATAAACCGGAAGCTCACCAACAAACACGGCCGGCGAATTCCGGTCAGGCAGCCAACGCGGGATGACGACTGACATCTTGTACGTTGTGGTTTTTCCGTCGCGACTTTCCTGCCACTGATCCACCAGCACAGTTTCGTTGCCGCGCTTTCCAGTGCTGAAACGATGCTTGGGCCAGCCAGCGATGCCATCCTCCACCACCAGCGTCTCCCCATCGACCACCCGTGTCCAATCGGCCGCATTTATGAGTGAACTCTTTTGGCCGGTGGTCTCCAACACACGGCTGGCCGCGTCGATGTTCCAGATGGATTTTAGCCGGTGATAGGCGAACACCCCGCCACCACCCGTCTCGCCCTGAAACAAACGCAAAGTCGCCCGTCCGCCGGCAAGTATCGGTGTTGGATCAGTCAACTCCTGCGGCTGCGGCAACTCTCGGACCTGCTTCACCACGATCCAGTCTGGATCCACCTTTTTGTACTCAAAATCGAGCGTGTATTTCTTGGGATCAACGGCGTAGCGCGAGAACCCGGGTGCGATTTTCTCCAATAACTTGTGCAACGTCTCGTAATCGCTCTTCCAATCCATCACATGGTCACGGCCAACCTGCAACAAGCTAGATCTTTTGTTAAAAGTGGGCGTTCTACCGGTCGACCCGGATGACGACTTGTAGAAAGAGATGTTTACCTCCTCCGGTACAGCAGTAGAATCCGGGTTGGCCACACTTGTCGCACCCACCTGCGTCGACAAATCGCTCCACATGTTGAACGAGCCAGCCGAGTAGGAGTTATAGTCGCTGACGGCCACCCCGTTGGCCAACTCGATCTCGTCTGGAAATGAGTGATGCACAAGGATCGCCATGCCGACATCATCCTCGTCCACGCCGAAACGCCTCCGCTCAAGGTAGGCGTTGTGGTTGTAAAAACTGGCATACACACGCTTGATCGCCCGGAACACACCGCGCTCTTCTGACTTTGAACTGTCGCAGCCACACGGGCCGTCGGTGTCGTCGTCGAGGTCATCGAGCAAACAGCCGCTGTAGCTGTCATAAAGTCCCGCGCCGGTGAAGTGGCGACTATCCTCGATGTTGGTCGAACTGCGGAAACGAATCTTCTTGGCCCGATCGAATGGCGATAGAGCAGCAATAATTGCCTGCCGCTGGCTCTCAACAAATTCACCGTCACGAATCAAATCACGAACTGTTTTCAGGGCATCAGCCAAGTCGGATTGCAAGCCGGACTGATGTGCCTTGGCCAAGCGCGCATCAATCTCATGGCGCATCGACTTGTCGTTGGCCAATCGCTGCTCCATGAACTCATCCCAAAGATCAAACGTGATTGCAATGGCCGGATCGGGCGAGTTTTTGGGAATCAACTTTCTCAACAAACTAAACTTGGCCGCCTTGCCACCAACCAATTCGCTGTCGCTTGGCTTGATCTGATTCATTGCGAGCGTGTATGTATCGGCCTTTCCCTTGGACTCAAATTCCAGCTCTGGCGGCGCCTTGTAGTCGGCGACCGCTTGACGAAATGACTCCGGCAAATCGTCCTCAAGCGCCACCAGTGTCGCCGAGCCAGACGCCGAGCTGTTGATCCCCCAGCCGGCCGAGGTTCGCAACATCACCTCGCGACCAGCAAGGCTGAGAAGTTCCTCGCGCGTGGCTGCGGTACCCTCATAGTAGAATGGTATCCCGAAGTTTTTAGCCAAGATCGCCACGTGTGAATTGGGCGTCGAAGGGTTCATTGCCACGATACCTGCGACCCTCGGAATCTCTGCAGGCACATGGTCGGTGAGTAGGATGTCATTGCTGGTCAGATCGCCATTACGAAATGCCCCGGTGATCTTGTCGCCCTTGATAAATACCAACCGGCCCATCGCCCACCCGAACGCGTAAATGGCATCCGAGCCGGTTTCCCAGCGCTGCGCTGAGACAACCGGAACATTGCGTTGCGCGAGATACTCCGCCACCGCGCCGCTGCCGTCCGCCTGCTCGTACGTCGGCATATAAAGCCCGCGCAATGTCTCCGGCTTGTCTATCTCACCATCAACGAGCTGGTAAATAAAGCGAACCATCGGCGCTGGGA
>CAJWPV010000409.1 GCA_913045395.1 uncultured Verrucomicrobiota bacterium
AGGGGCTGCGGCTGGCCGGTCTGGCGCACCGTCCGGCGTGGTGGCGCACTTGAACTCGATCGTCTCGGCAATCCGGAGCTTAGGATTGAGTAGTTTGCGCGCCCGGTTGAATGCCGCCGATCTCTCCTGCTTATCGGCCTGAAGCGCCTCGCGCGTCCTCCTCTCAAGGTTTTTCGCCGGGGGATTGACCTTGGCCAAGCGCTGCCCGACGCTGCCGCAGGCATGAAGGAGATGAAACTCAAGGAAGGTGACACGGCGCCGGGCTTCACCGCACCGGTCAACGGCGGCGGTGTAATGTCACTGAGCCAGTTTCTCGGCCGGTCGGTCGTGCTATATTTTTACCCGAAAGACAACACGCCCGGCTGCAATAGGGAGGCGTGCGGCTTCCGCGATGCGCACGACGAAATCACGGCCAGGGGCGCGGTGGTGCTGGGCGTGAGCGCTGACTCGGCGGCCCGACACGACAAGTTCATCGACAAGTTTGGCCTGCCTTTCACGCTTATTGCGGATGAGGACAAGTCGATCTGCGAGACCTACGGCGTGTGGGGAAGCAAGTCGTTCATGGGGCGGACATTTCTCGGGATTAACCGGCGGACGTTCCTCATCGACGCCGACGGGGTGATCCGAAAAATCTGGCCGAAGGTGAAGGTCGCTGTGCACGCCGCCGAGGTGCTCGAGGCGCTGGACGGGCTTTAGGCGCGAGTCATTTTTTCCAGAGCGCGCAGGCGTTGGTTGATTTCCGTGCGCGTGGTCTTGGTGGTGCGATTCAGGCCGAAGCCTTCGCAGCAGAACGACGCCACCACGCTGCCGTATAGGATCGCCTTGCGGATGTTGGTATCGACTGATCCGCCCGACTTGGCGAGGTAGCCCACCATCGCCCCGACAAATGAATCGCCCGCGCCGGTCGGATCCTCGACCTTGGCCAGGGGGAACGCTGGCGCGACAAACAGGCCCCGGCGCGACGAAAATATCGAGCCGTGTTCGCCCTTCTTAACGATCACGTATTTTGGGCCGAGCTTGTGCAGTTTGGAGAGGGCAGAGACGACGTTATCGTCGCCGGTCAACTGCTGGGCCTCGCTGTCGTTTAGCACTAGCATATCAACGCGCCTGAGAAGGCTGCGCAGGTCATTCATGGCGATGTTCATCCACAGGTCCATCGTGTCGGCGACGATGAATTTGGGCTTGTCGAGCTGGTCGATGATCGCCTCCTGTGCGCCTGGCGGGTTGTTGGCGAGCAGGATGTACTTGGCCTTGCGATGCGCCGCCGGCAACACCGGTGAGTAGCCCTCTGCCACGCCCAGCTCCGTGCTGAGCGTGCGGCGGTTGTTCATGTTCACCTCGTACTCACCGGCCCAGTGAAAGGTTTTGCCCTCGCGAATCTTCAGCCCCTTGATGTTCACCTTGTGGCGTTCGAGCAGCGAAATGTATTTGCGAGGAAAATCGGTGCCGACCACACCGATCAGCTTCGGTGCGGCGAAAAAACTGGCCGCAACAGCCGCGTGACTACCAGACCCGCCAAGCAGGCGCGGGTTCTTCTTTTTCGGTGTGGCGATGGAGTCCAATGCAGTGGAACCAAAGACAAGCAGGCTCATTTTTTAAATAGGTTGGACGGGGAAACGCCCCGCTAATGGGAGGCGGAGAGTAAGCGCTCCTTGAATTGGCGACAAGCACCGGCCACGTCCGGCGTGCGCAGCAGCGCTGAGACGACGCACCCCCGCCGCGCCCCGGCGGTGAGGATGTCTGCGAGGTTATCAAGATCGATGCCGCCAATCGCGAACCACGGCCGGTCGATGTTTGTGGCGGCCCAGCTGACATAGTCGAGCGTCACCGGCGGCCGGCCCGGCTTGGTCGGCGTGGCAAACACCGGGCCGATTGCTACGTAATCGGCTCCCGCGTCGCAGGCCCGTACCGCCTGCTCTGGCGAGTGTGTGCTCAGGCCAAGCTCGAGCACCGAGCCGCTTGGTTTCACCTCATCGACATGATTGTGGCCGGCGTCAAATAAATCCTCTTGGCCGAGGTGCGCCATTGGCGCGCCGATCTCGGTGGCAAGCTGTGGGTAATCATTGATCACGAGCCGCACCCCGGCCCTGGCGGTAATTAG
>CAJWPV010000410.1 GCA_913045395.1 uncultured Verrucomicrobiota bacterium
CACCATATACGAACACTGCGGGGCGGTTCATCCGCGCGATCGAAATCATGCATCCTGGCATATTTTTGTCGCAACCGCCGATGGCGACAAAGCCGTCCATGCACTCGCAGCCGACAACCGTCTCAATCGAGTCGGCGATGACCTCGCGCGACACAAGCGAGTACTTCATCCCCTCCGTGCCCATCGAGATGCCGTCGGAGATCGTGATGGTGTTGAACACGATCGCCTTGCCGCCGGCCTTGTTCGTGCCGGCCTCAGCGACACGCGCCAACTCGTCGATGTGCATGTTGCACGGCGTGACGTTGCTCCATGTCGAGGCCACGCCGATGATCGGCTTGTCAAAGTCCGCCGTCCTGAATCCGGTGGGATAGAGCATCGCCCGGCTTGGGGCACGGTCTGGGCCATCCAGCATGACCGCAGAGTGCGGGCGCAGGTTGGGCGCGGCTTTCCTTTTCGTTGTTTTTTGGGTTGCTGTCCTCTTCATCGCGAATCGACGGCCGCACAGTCTCGACAAATTACCCCCCAAAAACAAGCCACCAGACTTGATGTCAATGTTTGACAAATCAAATTCACCTGCGATCCTTGGCGTGTATGAAACTCATTTCGACTTTATTCCTCTCCATTGGCTTGGCTGGCGTTGTTTGCGCAGAGAAATCCACTCTAGATATCGCGTTGAAGGACATTGACGGCAAGAAAACCAACCTCGGCGCCCACAAGGGCAAAGTGATGCTGGTTGTCAATGTCGCCAGCAAGTGCGGCCTCACTCCGCAATATGAGCAATTACAGGCCGTCCACTCAAAGTACGCCAAAAAAGGCTTCACCGTGCTGGGCTTCCCCTGCAACCAGTTCGGCAAACAGGAACCCGGCACTTCGCTTGAAATCAAAGAATTCTGCACTGACAAATACGATGTCACCTTCCCGCTTCACTCCAAGATCGAGGTGAACGGCGACGGCGCCCACCCTCTCTACAAGCAGCTCAAGAAGGAATCAGGCGGCTCGGAAAAAATTCGCTGGAACTTCGAGAAGTTCCTGCTCGATGGCGAAGGCAAAGTGATCAAGCGCTTCTCGCCCCGCACCAAGCCGGACGCCCCCGAGGTCATCGCCGCCATCGAGACCGCGCTGAAGAAATAGCCCACCTCAAGCTTATCCAAAACCGGGCTAAGGCAGCTTGAGCCAGACGGTGTTGGCGAGAACGAGTTCCAGCAGCAGCAGTGTCAGCCCAGCAATGGCGAGGTACGGGAACAACTCGTCGTAGTTGAAAAACCGCTCCACCTCCACCTCGGTTTTTTCCATCTTGTCGATCTTGTCATATATCTCCCGCAGCGTGCGCTGGCTGTCGGCTCGAAAATATTTACCTCCGGTTTGCTCGGCAATTTTTTGCAGTGTTTCCTCGTCGATGTTCACCTCAACATTGCGATAGCGCTTCCGGCCGAATACATCGGTGTACGGCATTGGCGCCACTCCGCGCGTGCCCACGCCAATGGTGTAAACCTTCACGCCCAGCAACTCGGCCGCCTCGGCAGCGGTCAGCGGTGCGACAGTACCGGCGTTGTTTTGGCCGTCGGTCATCAGGATGATGATGCGGCTCTCCGAGTCGAGATCGCGCAGGCGGTTCAGCCCAGCGCTGATCGCCGAGCCGATCGCGGTACCGTCCTCGATCGCCTGGCTACCGGCCTCGAGACGGTCGAGGTTGGTCAACAGGAATTCGTGATCGAGCGTCAGCGGCGCAGCAATGTACGCCCGTCCGGCAAAGGCCACCAGACCGATCCGATCCGCCGGCCGGTCATCGACGAATCCCTTGAGCACCTCCTTGGCCACGGCGGCACGGTTGGCCCGCTGCCCCTTCAGTTGAAAATCCTCGGCCAGCATGCTGCCAGACAAATCAAACGCCACGGCGATATCAATGCCACTGGCTCTAATTTTCTCGGTGCCTTCTCCCCACTGCGGCCGGGCCATAGCAAGCACGAACAGCAGCAGAGCCGTCCAACGCAGAAACCCCAGCAGCACCCCGGAGTTGGGCTTGGTCAGGCTCATGATGCCGCGCACGAGTTGCACGGAGGAAAACATCAGCGCCGGCCGGCC
>CAJWPV010000411.1 GCA_913045395.1 uncultured Verrucomicrobiota bacterium
CGATGCTGCCGTCGGGACTGACGAAGTTTTGCCCGATGCGCAGGAAAGTCACGTGCGGCCGGGAGTCGAGTCGGGAGAGCACCTGGTTGACTTGGAGAATCTTTCCACGTTGCGCGTTAATGCGCTGGCCGCGTGGGAAGATGTCGAGCAGCAGGATTTCCGTCTTGGGCAGCTTGGCACGGAGCTTTTCGATGACCGCAGTCACGCCGTCGATTATCTCCTCGGCGCTGTTGCGGCCGTTGCCCGAGTTGTTCGTGCCGATCATAACGACAGCGACCTTGGGGCTGATATTTTTAATGTTGCCGTTGTCAAGCCGCCACAGGACATGCTCTGTTCGATCGCCGCCGATGCCAAGGTTCACGGCGTTGCGCTTGGTGTAATACTTCTCCCAGACCGCCTTGCCCTTGCCTTCCCAGCCGTGCGTGATCGAGTCGCCGATGAAGATCAAGTCGACGTTGCCTTTGGCCACGCGCTGGTTGAATGACTCGTGGCGGTTCATCCAGCCGCCGCTGCGCGGCGCGGGGCTCACAGCGGAGTGCGCTGGCTTGTCGCCCTCCGCGTGGAGGCCGATGGACAGAAAGAATAGTGCAAACGTGGTCGTTAGGGCTTTCATGTGCGCGGACGCTACCCAACGAACTGTTGGGGGTCGAACATTTTTTGATTCGTGGAAGATCGCGCGAAAAACTCGGCGAAGCCGTTGAACGGGTTGAAGTCGAAAAAAATGAAGAAAGTTGGAGCGGGCGATGGGAATCGAACCCACGTGTGAAGCTTGGAAGGCTTCCGTTCTACCATTGAACTACGCCCGCAACCGCACGCAGCGTATCAACCCGGCTTGCGTTGTCAATCTACCTTCTTTAGCCTGAGCGCCCGTGAGTTCTTTGCTGCTCAAGGGGGGACGCCTGATCGACCCAGCTAATGGACGGGATGAAAACGCCGACCTGTTGCTTGTTGACGGGAAGGTGGCATCCATCGGCGCTGATGCGCCTGGCCAGGCACCGGAGGGTACGCAGGAGATTGACGTTGCAGGCAAGGTCATCTGCCCTGGGTTGGTCGACATTCACGTTCACTTTCGCGAGCCGGGCCAGACGGCCAAGGAGACCATCGACACCGGTGCGGCGGCGGCGGCGCGGGGTGGTTTTACCACCGTCGTCTGCATGCCCAACACCAGCCCGGCGATCGACAATCCTGGGACGGTGGCGCTGATTCAGGACAGTGCTGAGCGCCTGGCCAAGGTCAATGTACTGACCACCGGCGCGATCACGAAAGGCATCGCCGGCGAAGAGCTCTCACCGATCGGCTCGCTGAAAAACGCCGGCGTGGTTGCCATCAGCGACGACGGGCATTGCGTGCAGGACAACGACCTGATGCGGCGCGCGATGGAGTACGCCACGATGTTCAACCTGCCGGTGATGGATCATTGCCAGGACTACTCGCTCGTCGGCGCGGGCGTGATGCACGAGGGCTACTGGAACAACACGCTCGGCCTGTCCGGCTGGCCAAGCGCGGGCGAGGAGATGATCGTCGCGCGTAACATTTTGCTCGCGGAAAAAACCGGCACGCACGTTCACTGCCAGCACATGACCGCCGCTGGGAGCGTGAGGCTCATTCGCGAGGCCAAGTCGCGAGGCCTGCCGATCTCCGGCGAGGCCTGCCCTCATCATTTCACGCTGACCGACTCGGCGATCGCCGGCAGCGACAAGTTTTGGCCCGAAGACGGCAAGGGCGTCTTTAGCGCGGGGGACGGCGGGCAACCGGCCTGGCCGGAGTACGACACGAACTTCAAGATGAACCCGCCGCTCCGCTCCGCCGCCGACCGCGAGGCGGTGATCGAGGGCGTCGCCGACGGCACGCTGGAGATCATCTCGAGCGACCACGCGCCGCATTGTGACTACGAAAAGGAGGTCGAGTTCGCCAACGCGCCGTTCGGCATCACCGGCCTCGAGAACGAGTTGGCGGTGTCGCTGATGCAGCTTTACCACAGCGGCCGCATGCCGCTGAGCGACGTAATCGAGCGGTTGACCGTCGCGCCGGCAAGGCTGATCCAACTCGACCGCGGCACGCTGGGCGTCGGTGCCGTGGCG
>CAJWPV010000412.1 GCA_913045395.1 uncultured Verrucomicrobiota bacterium
CAATCCGAGCAGGGCGAGGTACGCGGGGGTGTCGGCCTGCCCTGTTTCGAGCGCCGCCGAAAGCGCGGGCGCGACCCGCGGGCCAATATCGCCCAGGCATTGGGCCTGCCATGAATGATCCAGCTTGGCCAATGGCATTGACTTGGCCGATGCCAAAATCGCCGGCATAGCCGCTTGGCCCATTTCCACAATCGCCTGGCGGCAGGCCGCCTGTTCCTCCCCCGTCGCTTGGCCAAGGTGGGCAATCAAACTGGGGACAGCATCGCCGGCATTGGGGCCAATGCGCCCGAGCAGGTCGATCGCCTGGCCGCGCTTGGCCGGGTCGTCGCTCCCCAGCCGCTCGACCAAGTGGGGGACGGCGGCGCGGCTGTCGGGGCGTAGGCTGAGCAGGGCGTTCGTGGCTTCGTGCCGGACGCGGTCGCTGTCGTGATCCAACAGCGGCAAAAGCAGTGGCAGCAATTGATTGCCGGGCAGCTCGGCGCGGTTCAGCGCCTCCAGCCCGTTGGCCAGGACGCGGCTGGACGGCTCCGATTCAAGCCGCTTGGCCAAGCGCCGGGCCGGCTCGCCCGGTGAACCCAACCACCCAACAGCCACAGCGGCGGCGGCGCGGACGGTTTCCTTTTCTGAGCCAAGCGCCTCCAGGATTTGCGGATGCGACGCCTGCCCGATCTTGCCCAGCGCGGCACCGGCGGTTTCGCCGATGGAACCTTCCTCGTCATCCAGCAACGCGGCCAAGCGCGGCACCGCCTCGTGGGCGTCCGGGCCGATGTTGCCGAGCACCCGGGCCGCCCCGCTGCGGATGGAGTCGCTCTCGTCGTCCAGCGCGGCGGTAAGTTGCGGCACCGCCGCCGGGCCGATGCGGGTCAGCGCGGTGACGACCCGCAGCCGCACTTGGTCGCGGTAACGTCGGTTACTACGGCCCAGGCGCTTGATTAGCTCCGGCGCGGCCTCTTGGGCATCCGGGCCAAGGTTCGCCAGCGCGGTGGCGGCCCAGAAAAAGACCTGTTCCTGATCGTCATCAAGAGCATCGACCAGTGCGGGCACTGCTACCTTGGCCTCTGGGCCGAGCAACGCCAGCGAACGGGCCGCCTCGCGCCGGGTGACTTTATTCCCGTCGTTGAGTTCGTTGATCAACTCCCCCACATCGGCGGCAAACACCTGCCCTACGGCAATCAGCATCGCACCCAGCATCAGCAGGGGAAATGTGTTGTGTGCGTTCATTCTCGCTTCGCCGAGCGACCCGGGACTTAAGTCAGGAATGGCAGCGTGCCGGTGCTGTCGTTGAACGTGTCGGTCGTCGCGCCGGCTTGGTTGAGCATCGTGACGAACAGGTTGTTCAACGGTGTGTCCCCGGAATATTGAATGTGACGACCCGGCCGGATCAGGCCGCCGCCGCGCCCCGCGAGCACGATCGGTAGGTTTTCGTTGTTGTGCCGGTTGCCGTCGCTGATTCCGCTGCCGTAAACGATCATGCTGTGGTCAAGGAGCGAGCCGTCGCCCTCCGGAATCGATTTCATTTTCTGCAGCATGTACGCAAGTTGCTCGACGTGGAAGGTGTTGATTTTGCTGATCTTCTCCAGCTTGTCGCGGTTGTTCTGGTGGTGCGACAGGGAGTGGTGGCCCTCGTTCACGCCGATCGGTCGGTAGCTTCGGTTCGAGCCGGCGTTGGCCAGCATGAAAGTCGAGACCCGGGTGACGTCGGTCTGGAACGCGAGGATCATCATGTCGCCCATCAGGCGGATGTGTTCCTGATAGCTGTCCGGCACGCCCTCCGGTTTCTCAAGCCCGGCGAGGGCGTCCGGCTGCGCGGCTTCCGTGCCTTCGGCCCGCTCGATACGCTGCTCGATCTCGCGAACGGCAGTCAGGTATTCGTCCAGTTTCCGCCGGTCGTTGCCGCTGACTTTTTTCGTGAGCGACCGGGCATCCTCCAGTACGAAATCGAGGATGCTCTTCCGGTAACGCTGGCGTCGGGCCTGACTTTCGTCACGTTCTCCCCTCGAGTCGTTGCCGAACAGCCGCTCGAACACCAGCCGCGGGTTGGTCTCCTTGGCCATCGGCGTGGTGCCGTCCCG
>CAJWPV010000413.1 GCA_913045395.1 uncultured Verrucomicrobiota bacterium
GCAGGCGATTGGCCGGGCGCCCATGGTGAAAATATCGCGGATGATGCCGCCCACGCCGGTTGCTGCACCCTGAAACGGCTCGACTGCGCTGGGGGGATTGTGCGACTCGATCTTGAACGCTACGCCAAGCCCATCGCCCATGTCGATCACCCCGGCGTTTTCCTCACCGGCAGCGACGATGACCTTTGGCGACTGGGTGGGGAAGGTCTTAAGCAATGCCCGTGTGTTTTTATAGGAGCAATGCTCGCTCCACATCACGGAGAAAATGCCCAGCTCGGTCAGGTTGGGTTCGCGGCCTAGAATCTCGAGGATGCGATCGTATTCCTCCGAAGTGATGCCATGTTCCTCGATGACTTCCGGAGTGATCTCAGGCTCGGCCATCAAGTCAGTCGCCGCACGTGGGGCGCGAAGTCGGGAGGTGAAACGGGGTCTTCAAGTGATCGGCTCGCATCAGTGCCAGTAACCGGTCGCGTCAAGATAGGGAGCCGAAAAACCGGATGCAAGTCCGCCTTGAAGTTTGGCACCGATTTCGCCGCTGCTCGGCCACGAACTTGCCAAGATGCAAACGCTCACACAGGATGCGGCGTCTGCTGCCATCGCCTGGCCTAGCGCCAAGATCAGCCCCATGAGCCGTTCCATGCAATCGCCTGTTTTGCTTCGCATTAACCTGCTGTGGCTCATATCAGGCCTGCCCTTGGCCAAGGCGATCGAGCCGCCGCTGGCGTTGCCGGTGTTGGTGCAGCTCGAGAGCCAGGCGCTGGTTCCGTTTTATCTCGATCAAAAACAGGCCGGCCTCAATGGCGCTGCACTTGGTCAAGCGGTGAAACGTCAGGCCAAGCGCCTGGCCAACGAACAGGACGCAATGGCCGAGCGGCTCAAGGCGGATGGTGCCAGGGTGACCAAACGCTATACCCGGCTGGTCAACGCCCTGCGGGTTCGGATTGGCCCCGGGGTCATGGCTAGCCTAGCCAGGCTGGCCGATGTCAAAAGGGTCGAGCGACCGCGTGTTTACAAACCTCTGACCGCGGAAAGCGTGCCTGCGGTTGGGGCGAAGGCGGCTTGGGGAACTCGAACCACCGGCTTTGATGGGGAGGGCATCCGTGTTGCAGTGATCGACACCGGAGTGGACTACACCCACGCCATGTTCGGCGGACCGGGCACGAAGGAGGCGTATCAATCCAACGACTCCACGAAAGTCGAGGAAGGCACGTTCCCCACCGACAAGGTCGATGGCTGGGACTTTGCCGGCAAGGATTACTCCGGGGTGAATGACGTGCCGTTGCCGGACGGCGACCCGCTGGACCGTTCCGGCTACGGCCACGGCACCCACGTCGCGGGCATTCTGACCGGCGTCGGTGTGACCAGCGAGGGTAGCCCGTACGATAGCAACTATTACGCCGGGCTGGACTATTCCGGTTGGCTCCTTAAGCCGGGAGTGGCTCCGAGGGCAAAATTGTATGCGTTAAAAGTTTTTGGTGACAACGCGACTGGCTACACGAGCCTCGTGGTCGACGCGCTGGAGTGGTGCGCCGATCCCAATGCTGACAACAACTTTGACGACCACATGGACGTGGTGAACATTTCGCTCGGCTCCTTGATGGGGCTTGAAGAAAAACATAAAGTCGAGGCTGAAACGTTCAGCAACCTTAACCAGCTTGGCTGCGTGGTCGTCGCCGGCACCGGTAACATGAACAATAACAATTTCTACCTCGTTGACTCGCCGGCAGTTGAGCGCTCGGTCATTGCCACCGCCTCGGCAAAGCGCGACGGCAGTGTTTACAGAATCACGGCGCACAGCGCACGCGGGCCGTCGTCACCGTACAGCCTGCTCAAGCCTGAGATTACTGCGCCGGGCGAGATGATTCAATCGGCCAGGATGGGCACCGGCACCGGCGACGCCTGGATGAGCGGCACCTCATTTGCCACGCCGCTTGTTGCCGGCGCTGCTGCTCTGGCCCTACAAGCGCACCCCGGCTGGAACGCCACTGAGATCAAGGCTCTACTGCTCAACCCCGCCAAGCCGATGCAGCACAAAAACGGCATCCCCTACCCCGAGTCGCTCGCTG
>CAJWPV010000414.1 GCA_913045395.1 uncultured Verrucomicrobiota bacterium
GCAACCAATCCGGGGTCACTGCCGAACTTCACGCCAGCAGCCCAAACTCCGGCCCCCATGCCGGTTCGCCGCAGAGCCAGATCGTCGATCGATGGCTTGGCTTGGCGGTGCACAATGCCCAACCGCTCACCAAGACGCTCAGCGGCCTGGCCTTGGAGTATCGCATCGTGCAGCTTTACAGCCGCGACGCCGGCAAGCGCGACGCCAAACTAAGCTTCGACGTTGGCCAAGGAACGCAGGACATTGGTTTTCGGAGCGAGATTAACCTGCTCTTCAACTGTCAACCGGCACACAAGGTCGCGCTCAAGGTACTCGACGAAAGCAACATGCCGACAACCGCCGGTTTTGAAATTCGAGACCGCTTTGGCCGCGTGTATCCATCGCAGGCCAAGCGACTTGCGCCCGACTTTCACTTTCATCCTCAAATTTATCGCGGTGATGGCGAGTATGTGACATTGCCAACCGGTCAATACAATATCCGATTTTATCGCGGCCCCGAGTCGCTGCCGCAAAACCGAACCATCACCGTCACCGATTCTGACACTGTCGAGACATTCAAAGTCGAGCGCTGGATTGATCCTTCGCTGATGGGCTGGTGGTCGGGCGATCACCACATCCACGCCGCCGGTTGCGCCCATTATACCAACCCTACCGAGGGGGTTCACGCGCCGGACATGATGCGGCACTGCCTCGGCGAGGATCTCAAGGTCGGCGCCAACCTCACTTGGGGGCCTTGTTTTGACTATCAAAAACAGTTTTTCACCGGCAAAGACGATGTCGTCTCCCTGTATCCCTATCTTCTGCGCTACGACGTCGAGGTTTCGGGCTTTGGCTCGCATCAATCCGGCCATTTGTGCCTGTTACGTCTGCGCGACCAAATGTTTCCCGGAGGCGAATCCAAGCACCACTGGCCCAAGTTGTGCCTCAACACCCTCCGCTGGGCCAAGCGCCAAGGCGCACTCGTCGGCCCAGCGCATTCTGGCTGGGGTTTAAACCAAACCACCGCCGACCTACCGACGTACGAGGTGCCACCGTTCAACGGTATCGGCGCCAACGAATACATCGCCGACGTCACCCATACGGTTCCCGGCCCGGATGGAAAGCCGGTGCCTGCCGTTGACTTCCTCTCGATGGTCGATACGCCGTCGGTTTGGGAACTCAATATTTGGTACCACACGCTCAACTGTGGATTCCGGACACGCATCAGCGGCGAGACCGACTTCCCGTGCATCTACGGCGAGCGTGTCGGCCTAGGCCGCTCGTACGTGAAACTCGACGGCAGACTCACTTACAACGACTGGTGCGAAGGCATCCGCGCCGGGCGCAACTACGTCGGCGACGGGCGCAGTCACCTGATCGACTTCCAGGTCAACAACGTGCAGATGGGAGTGAAGGGCAGCGAACTCCGCTTGGCCAAGCCGGACACCGTGCTTGTCACAGCCAAGGTCGCTGCACGACTCAACCAGGAACCAATCTCCGGCTTGGCCAAGCGCCACTACAGTCAGAAGCCGTATTGGCACATTGAACGCGCACGAATTGAAGACACCCGAAAAGTCCCAGTCGAGGTGATCGTCAATGGCTATCCGATTGCGAAAAAGGAAATCGTCGCCGACGGCGAGTTGCAGGATATCGCCTTTGAGGTGCCGATCGAGTTCAGCAGCTGGATGGCGCTGCGCATCCTCCCCTCGTCACACACCAACCCGGTATTTGTACTCGTCGATGGCAAGCCGATCCGCTCCTCCAAACGCAGTGCCGAATGGTGCCTTGCCGGAGTGAAAAAATGTCGCCTGCAAAAACAACGCTTCATGGGCGCAGATGAAATCGCCGACTTCAACGCAGCCTACGATCATGCCGAGAGAACCTACCGCCGCATCATCGTCGAAAGCGTCACCGACTAACCGAGGAACAGGTTCGTCGGGGGGCCGCTCACGCCCGGCTTGCAGCGGAATACTCCGCCGGCAAGTGGTTGTTCCACCCTACCAGTCCTGTCGAGATCGCGGCTAGAGGTGGTGATGTAAAGTTCGTCCCAGTTTTCG
>CAJWPV010000415.1 GCA_913045395.1 uncultured Verrucomicrobiota bacterium
GCACGTCGCCGCGCCTGGCCGCCGCCCGGCCTGTTGAGGTCGCTTGGCCAAGCGCCCCGCCCAAGCCCAAGTGGTGTTGGTGGAACCCAAGGGGCAGGCAGCTAGTCACCCAGTGGCGCACGACCCCGGTGGCGGTGGATTTCACCGGCGACCGGCTTGTCGATTTGGTGATGCTCGATCACGAGGGCTATCTCGCGTTGTTCGAGCGGCGGCGCACCGGCGGGAAACTTGAGCTTCTGCCGCCGCGCCGCATCTTCGTGGACGAGGACAACCGGCCGATCCAGTTGAACCCCGGTACCGCCGGCAAGAGTGGCCGGCGAAAGATCGCTGTCGCCGACTGGGACGGCGACGGGCGGCTCGACGTGCTGGTCGATTCCGTCAACGCCGACTGGTGGCGCAACTGCGAAACCCGCAGCGGCAATATTGTCCTCAAGCGCGTGGGGCCGCTTGGTCAACGGCAGTTGGCGTCGCACAGCACCAGCCCGTGCGTCGTGGACTGGGATGGCAACGGCAAGCCGGACCTGCTGCTAGGCGCGGAGGACGGTTTTTTCTACCACCTGCCGCACGACGAGGCGCTCGCGTATCCGTCCAAGGCCAAGACCGCGCGACCTGCCCGCAAGTCCAAGTGAAGGGTATGGATGGCTGTCCCAGCCGGCCGCACTGCCCCACCATCCTCTTGGCCAAGCGCGGTTTTGGCTTTTGTTTGGCGGTGATCCCGCTACAACCGGCGGAGTTCTATCGACCCCGAGCCGATGCCTTTCATCCGACTCATTAGCAGAATTCTGGCCCGTATCCTGTTTCGCCTCCGCATTCAAGGCGACGACATGCTGGACACGCCGGGGCCGGTCCTGCTGATCCCCAATCATGTCTCATGGTTTGACTGGTGGCTGATCGGGTTGTGCGTGGGTGAGGACTGGCGGTTTGTCACCTCCTCCACGAGGGCCGATAGCCACTGGATGTTCCGATTCGTGATGGCCAACCGCTACACCTTCCCGGTGGATCATGCCTCGCCCTTTGCCGTGAAGGAGATGGCCACCTTCCTGCAGGGCGGCGGTCGGCTGATTTTGTTCGCCGAGGGGCGCATCTCGGAGACCGGCTGCCTGATGAAGCTCTTTGAGGGGACCGGTTTCCTGCTGCACAAAACCGGGGCCAAGGTGATCACCTGCCACCTGCGCAACGCAAACCGCCTGCCGTGGTCGCGGCAACCGGGCTGGAAGCAGTGGTTTCCCAAGTTGAGCATTCACTTCAGCAAGGTGTTGCAGCCACCGGTCGGGCAATTCAGCGGCACGAGTGACGTGCGCGAGGCGCTGACACGGTGGCTTCGCGAGGCGCTGATCGAGCATCAGTTTCATGTGGAGATGGATCATGGCCACAGCGACGTGCTTACTGAGATCGCCTCAAAGGCCCGGCAGCGTCCCGGCACAGTGGTCCTTGAGGACGTTACCGGCCAGGCGCTGAGTCACCGGATGGTGATGGTGGGTGCCGAAGTGCTGGGCGGGCAGTTCCGGCGGTTGCTCGATGGCGAACGGGAGCGCGTGGGCCTGCTGTTGCCCAACGTGAACGGCACGGTAATCTCGGTGTTGGGGTTGTGGCGCATCGGTAAAATACCCGCGGTGCTCAACTACTCCAACGGCGTGCCATTGATGCTCACTTGCGCGAAGTTGGCCGGGTTGAGGCAGCTCATCACCTCGCGCGTGTTCCTGGCCAAGGCCAAGCTAGACGTGGCACCGATGGAGGCGGCCGGCATCGAGTTCATTTATCTCGAGGACATTCGGAAACAGATCTCCCGCTTGGCCAAGCTGTGGGTTTTCCTCAAGCACCGGCTCACGCTTGGCCAAGTGCGGTTCAACATCCCGGCCGACCGGACGGCGGTCATCCTCTTTACTAGCGGCTCTGAGGGTGTGCCAAAGGGGGTCGAGCTGTCGCACCGCAACATCCTCGCTAACCTGCGGCAGTTGTTCTCGGCCGTGGACGTGATGGACACTGACAGCCTCTTCAACTGCCTGCCGATGTTTCACAGCTTC
>CAJWPV010000416.1 GCA_913045395.1 uncultured Verrucomicrobiota bacterium
GTCAACCTCACCAACCCTCCAGACGTCAACGAACTTTATCCGCAGGCCTCGCCCGACGGCTTGAGGATTTGTTTCCTAGTCGATTCCGGCAAGGGCCGCGCTACGGTTCGCAGTCTTTGGGTGATGAACTCCGACGGCACCGGCCGCAAAAAAGTGACTGACCGCGCGCGCCAACAGTGCTGGGCGCCCGATAGCCAGACCATCGCCTTCCTGCCGCAGGAATATCCAAAATTCAACGTGACCGATTATTACACCAAGGGTATCAGCTTCCACCATTTGCCAAGCGGCAAGACGCGTGAGCATGTCAACACCAAGTCGCTGCATCACCTGTACAACATCAGCTATGCGCCCAACGGCAAATGGATCGTCGCCACTGTGCACGCCGGCATGGGGCATCGCCACACCAACCTGCTGATCGAGGCCAACGGCAGTAAGGTCATAGACCTCGGTATCGGCGGCTGCCGCCCGACCTTCAGTCCGGACGGTAAATACATCGCGTGGGGCGCGGGCGACCACGAGTTGGCCGTTGTGCCGATCGACATCGACTCCGACAAACCAAGACTCGGCAAAAAAGTGTTTCAAGTCTTAGACAAGCAAAACAAGATTTACCATGTGGACTGGTCGCCCGACGGCCGGTTCCTCTCCTTCAGCCGCGGCCCGAACGGCAAGGGCGATATCACCAAGCCTGGCACCTACGAGGCCGCCTGTGAGATTGTCGGTGTTCACGCCAAGGGATGGGACATCTTCGCGGTGCAGGTGGCGAGGGGAGGCTCGATCACCATCGGCCACAAGCCAGTCTACGAATGGATGCCCCTGACCCGAAACGGCCACAGCAATAAAGAGTCCGACTGGTTTCTGCCGCCCGCTGCCAAATGAGGCTGCGGCGAATCACACTTGCGCTTGGCCAAGCGCTTGGGCTGGTCGCACTTGGCTTGGCCAATGGCTGCGGTCCAGCTCCCGTGTCACCGGCCAAGCCGCAGTCGATCACCACCGCCAGCGGCGTGCCGATGATTGTCGTCCCGGCTGGCTCATTTAAAATGGGCTCTGACGATCACGAGGCTGACGAGCGCCCACGCCACGAGGTCAGCCTGGGCACATTCCTGATGGATCAATTCGAGGTCACTCACGACTTGTTCGTGAAGGCTCAGTTGCCGAACCCCTCCCGCTGGCAGGATGACAGCCGCAAACCGGTCGAGCGCGTGCGATGGCGCGAGGCCAAGCTCTATTGCAATGAACGCTCGCTAATGGAGGGATTCACGCCGTGCTACGACGAGGCCAAGCCGGGCTGGCCCTGCGACTTTGCTGCCAACGGCTACCGGCTGCCGACCGAGGCCGAGTGGGAGTATGCTGCCCGCGCTGGCTCGAGCCGCTTGTTCAGCTTTGGCGACGTGGCCAAGCTCAAGGCCAACGGCTGGTTCGCCGACAACGCCGGCAAGCGTACGCACGTCGTCGGCACTCGCAGGCCCAACGCATGGGGATTGCACGATCTGTACGGTAATGTCTCCGAGTGGTGTCAGGACATTTACGAGCCGGTCTATTACCAAAACAGTCCCGTACAGGATCCACTTGGCCCGGCGGAGGACGGCACCGATGCAAGGCGCGTGATGAAGGGCGGCTCGTGGAAGGCGTCCGCCTCGATGTGCCGTGCCTCGTTCCGCAAGGGCCAGCGCACTGGCGACACCGACGCCTGTTTTTTTACCGACTACTGTGGCTTCCGCTGTGTACGTCGTGTGACGCCGACCGAGGTGCAGTCGCTCATCGTCAAAGGGGCCTCGGAAAAGTAAGCCATGCTTTTCCACACCTGGACGTTTTTCATTTTTTTTATCGCGACGATTGCCGGGTTTTGGGTGCTACGCCCGACCCGGTTTTGGCTGCACTGGATTCTTCTCGCCTCGGCGGTCTTCTACGGCTGGTGGCATCCGTACTACCTGCTGCTTGTTTTTTATTCCACTGCGCTCGACTACTTTATCGTTGGCTGGATGGAGCGCGGCCCGCACCTGGCCAAGCCGGGGTGGCGCTTCGCC
>CAJWPV010000417.1 GCA_913045395.1 uncultured Verrucomicrobiota bacterium
GGGAACTGCCGCAGCCGAAATTCCGGCCGGCGACCACGATCGGGTAGTTCGAAGCCATTTCGTCCTCCGCCACATAACGCGCGGGATACAACGGCTCCGGCAGCCCGATCAGTGCGTAACTGCCGAGCTTCTCGTATTCCTCCTGGATCGTCGGGACAAGGTTCAGGTACTGGGCGGGGATGATCTGGTCGGTGTCGATGTTATCCCGCACCACGAAAACCGGCCCTTCAATGACACTGCTCATGGCCGGCATTTGGGCGGAGAAACAGGCGTTTTTCAATTCAAAACGGAACGGACTCGTACTGCCCACCGGCAAACCGTCGGTGGTGCGTGAAGCCGCTACGTTTGGCCAGGGCGATCGCCTGGTCGAACTGCTCCCCGACACGGCCCGGCCTGTGTGCGTCCGAACCAAAGGTCAGCCCAACGCCAATTTTCGCCGCCATCTCCAGCAGCGCCGGTGACGGGTACATCTCGCCACACGGCTTGTTTAGGCCGTTGGTGTTGATCTCGATCGCGATGTCCTGACGCTTCACTTCCTCGAGAAACGGCCTCCACATCGCCGCGCAGTCGGCGCTCGGTTTGTCGCCGAAAACCTTGATCAAATCGCAGTGGCCAATGATATCAAACACCCCCAGCGCGGCTGACTGCCGCAGTAACTCGTAATACTCCGCCCAAGCGGCATTGATGTCGCGGCCGTTCCAAGAGTCACGATGATTAGGATGATCAAAACTCCACTTACCTCCAAGATAATGCACAGAAACAATCAAATAATCCCATTTACAGCGCTTGGCTAAGTCGCGCATCCATTCCTCGTAGCCCGGTACAAAGTCGATTTCCAGGCTCTTTCGGACGGTCACTGAGGGGTTTTCGACCGCCGCCTGGTCGATTTTTTCGATGTACAGATCCAGGTCGCGCTCGAGCATCCGCCAATCGTCAAAATCGTCGCCCGGCATCGGCGCATGCTCAGTGAAACCGATTTCGGTCAAGCCAACGCGTGCCGCTTGAGCAGCGTACTCGGTCGGTTCACCCTCTGCATGACGGCAGAGCGGTGTGTGCATGTGATAATCCGGCGGAAATCCCACGGACACAAACTAGGGAAGATTGAGCAGTTGGCCAAGCTCTTGGCTAAAGATTGGGCTACAATATCCAGCCTTTGCGGTATTCTTTGTGGATGAAGCGGTTGGCCTCGCGCACATTTTTAACGCGCATTTTCTTGGCGTCCCACTCGATCTTTTTGCCGGAGCGCAGCGCCACCAAGCCAAGCAGCATGGCCTCGGTCATTGGCCCGGCATAATCGAAATTAGACCAGGCCGGCTTGCCTCCCTTGCAGGCGGCGATCCACTCCAGATAGTGGTGTCGATTGAAGTCGGCCGGTTTCTCGATCGTCTCCGGCACATTTTTGAAGTCGGCCCCCGTCGCGCCGGAGAGGAAGGTGCCCTTTCCCCAGTACATGGGGATGTAGAGTGAATCCTTGCTGCCGATGAGGATCGAGCCGTTGCCGGGCAGTGATTTCTGCCTGGCCAGGGCTGGATCCGGCTTTTTGCCGCCGTCGTACCATACAACCTTCACCGGTTTGCGTTTGCCTTCCTGTGGGAAATGGTAGGTGATAATCGACCACTTGGGCGCCGTCTCACTGTTTACGCCGGAGGAAACAGCCTCGAGCGTTTTGGGGTTGCGCAGGTTGAGCGCCCAATAGGCCAAGTCAGAGTTGTGGCAACCCATGTCGCCGACGGCCCCGGTGCCGAAGTCCCAAAAGCCTCGCCACTTGAACGGATGATACGCCGGGTGGTACGGGCGTTCGGGAGCCGGGCCAAGCCAAAGATCCCAGCTGACATTCTTCGGCACCGGCGGGGTGCCGCTCGGCCGGCTGATGCCCTGCGGCCAGATGGGCCGATCCGTCCAGATGTGAACCTCCTTCACGTCACCCAGAACCCCGGCTTGAATCAGTTCAACGTAGCGCCTTGAGTCAGGATTTGAGTGCCCTTGATTTCCCATCTGCGTGGCGACCTTGTGCTTGCTGGCG
>CAJWPV010000418.1 GCA_913045395.1 uncultured Verrucomicrobiota bacterium
TAGCCGAGACGTGTCGTGTCTTGGCGGTGTTGATCTGGCCGGTTGTTCCGGAGACAGCCGAGAAAATCTTCGGGCAGCTTGGCATCGACGACTCGCCGGCGAACTTCGACCTAGCCAAGTGGGGCGGCCTGTCCAGCGGCCATATCTGCAACAAGCCGACCCCCCTTTTCCCGCGCAAAGACCTTGAGAAGAAGTAGGCTTGGCTAAGCGCCTAGTTGTGTCACGCGGCTTGGCGAGTTAGAGTTTCTTGGGCAAACAATGAGGAGAGCAACTTGGTTTTTTTGTGGACTAATCATGGCAGGCGCGACCTTGGCTGAAAGCGAAACCAAGCCGGATCCGATCCTCGACGATCCCTACCTTTGGCTGGAGGAGGTGGAAGGCAGGCTCTCTCTCGAGTGGGTCGAGGAGCGCAACCGCGAAACCATGGCCGAACTCCGATCCGATGAGCGTTACGATCGCTTCCTTGAACAGGCCGGCGAGTTGCTGAATGCCAAGGATCGTATCCCGTACGGCTCGATTCGCGGGAAGCACATCTACAATTTCTGGCAGGATGCGGAGCATGTGCGGGGCATCCTGCGACGCACCACGCTGGCCTCATACCGCGCTGCCGAGCCTGAGTGGGAGACGGTGCTTGATGTCGATGCTCTGGCCAAGGCCGAGAATGAAAACTGGGTTTACAAGGGCATTGCCTGGCTCGCTCCCGGCTATGAACGCTGCCTTGTTAAGCTCTCGCGAGGCGGAACCGACGCGTCGGTACATCGCGAATTCGACGCATTGGCCAAGAGCTTCGTCGAGGATGGCTTCGCGTTGCCGCAGGCCAAGTCCGGCGTAGCGTGGTTGGATCGCGACACGCTGCTTGTCGGCACTGACTGGGGCGAGGGCGCGTTGACCGAGTCCGGCTATCCGCGCATCGTGAAACGCTGGAAACGCGGTACGCCTCTGGCCAGGGCCGAGACGGTGTTCGAGGGACGCCAGGAGGACATCGGCATTTGGCCGCGCGTAATGGATTCCGGCGAGGAGACCCTGCCAATGATTGACCAGTCGCTGACGTTTTACACCGGCGCGTATCACCTCATCGGCGACGACGGGAAACTCCGGCGGTTGCCGTTGCAGGATTCGGCCGACCTAGCCGGGTTTTACGCCGGGCGAATCCTGTTCACCTTGCGCGAAGCATGGGATGTGCAGGGGCGAACATTTCCGCAGGGCGCGTTGCTGGCGATCAGCGTCTCGGCGTTTCGGGCAAGCGAAAAGCTGCCACGTGTCGAGACCGTTTACACGCCGGACGACCGGACGAGCATCTCGGGCGTCGTTGTCTCGCGTAGCGGTCTTTACGTGGCCCTGTTGCAAAACGTGAAAGGCCGCATCCTGCGATTTTGGGCGGACCATGATACCGGCAGGTGGAGTTCAGCGCCATTGCCGTTGCCGGCTAACGGCACGGTGTCGGTCTCGACGGCGAACCCACATTCCAGCACCGTGCTGGTCAATTACGAGGACCACATCACGCCAGATCGGTTGAGCGAGTACGATGCCGGGGCGAATGCGCTGACGCTGCTCAAGTCGTTGCCGCCGCGTTTTCGGTCCGATGAATTGCAGGTTCGCCAGCACATGGTGAAGAGCGCGGATGGCGAGGCGGTGCCGTACTTTGTGATTCATCGTAAAGGGCTGAAGCTCGACGGCTCGACACCGACAATCCTTTACGGCTACGGCGGATTCGAGATTTCGCTCAAGCCAAGTTACTCTGCGACCATCGGCAAACTCTGGCTTGAGCGCGGCGGCGCCTACGCGGTGGCTAACATCCGTGGCGGCGGCGAGTTTGGGCCGCGCTGGCACAAGGCGGCACTGAAAACCAATCGCCAGCGGGCCTACGACGATTTCATCGCCGTGGGGGAGGACTTGGCCAGACGCGGCATCACCTCGCCCAGGCGTTTGGGTATTTCCGGCGGCAGCAACGGGGGGCTGCTGGTCGGCGCCATTTTCACGCAGCGGCCGGATCTGCTCAATGCGGTCGTCTGTCG